>NZ_CAWUDP010000111.1:0-30787 GCF_963920835.1 Scytonema sp. PCC 10023 | reverse complement strand
CCACTAGTACTGTGCGACAGAAATAATCAGACAGTTTAAAATTGAGAAATGACATGAGCCGAGGAAAGTATCTTTGTGAGAGGACCAAAACCAACACCGATTGAATTGAGTGAACGCCAAAGTGAATTACTCGAACGAATTCTACGACGGCATAGTAGTTGCCAGCAGTTGGTAAAACGTGTGCAACTCATCCAAACAATGGCAGCAGGCAACAATAATCAGCAAGCAGCTGATATCACAGGGGTGACAAGAGAAACGGCAATTCGATGGCGGTGTCGATGGCTGATGGCAGTCGAGAAGTTAACCGCAGCAGAAATAGCTCGGGTGAGCGATCGCGAACTGATGGCAATGATTGAAGAGGTAGTAACGGACGAACCACGTTGTGGAGCACCGATGAAATTTAGTGCCGAACAACTGACACAAATTATTGCGATTGCGTGTAGTGACCCGAACGCCAGTGAATGCCCAATCAGTCATTGGAGTAGCACCGCGATTATGGTCGAAGCAATCGAACGTGGAATTGTGGAAAACATCTCACTGCGTTCGGTACAACGTTTTTTAAAAAGAAGCCGACTTAAAACCGCACCGCAGCCAATACTGGTTAAATGCAAAACCTAGTGATCCAGAGGCATTCGCACACGAAATTGAGACAGTATGTACGTTATATCGCAGTGCAGTCGAACTCAACGCCCAGGGAATACATCTGATTTGTACGGATGAAAAATCAGGGATTCAGGCATTGGAGAGAATCGCACCAACAAAACCGATGCAAGCAACATCTGTCGAGCGAATCGAATTTGAGTACATCCGGCATGGTACGCAGTGCCTAATAGCGAATTTTGAGGTAGCTACTGGAAAAGTGATTGCGCCGTCGATTGGTGCAACACGTACCGAAGCTGATTTTGTCACACATATTCAACAAACTGTTGGTTGCGATCCGAAAGGGGCTTGGATTTTTATTACAGACCAGTTAGATATTCATAAATCCGAATCACTTGTAAGGTGGGTAGCATCGGTTTGTGGGTTACAAATCGATTTGGGGGTCAAAGGCGAATGTGGGATTCTCAAGTCAACTGCCACACGCGCGGCGTTTTTGAGCGACCCAAATCATCGGATTCGGTTTGTTTACACACCAAAACATACCTCGTGGCTGAATCAAATTGAGTTATGGTTTAGCATTCTTGCACGGCGTTTACTCAAACGTGCAAGTTTTGTTTCAGTCTCGGACCTCAGGCAACGAATTTTTTCGTTTATTGATTACTTCAACAACGTCTTGGCGAAACCATTTCGTTGGACTTACACTGGTCGTCCTCTAGTTTTCTAAACTGTCTGATTATTTCTGTCGCACAGTACTAGCCCGATAAAACTGGTCTTCATAAGAGCGATGCGGAAGCCGCCACTTCGTGATCGCGTACTTCCCCCAGCCGATTAAAAAACACCGCTCTTTTCAGGGTATGTTTCGCCTCACCTTTATTTAGGCCCGCAGTCGCCCGTCGCCGCAATTCTGGACTCTGCAACCATTCCAAAGTAAACAAAGTCCGCTCAATCCTTCCCAACTCCCGTAAAGCTAAAGCTAAACGATTCTGGCGAGGATAGGAAGCTAATTTCCTCAACATCAAAGAAGCTGTCACCGTACCCGTCCGAATTGAACTAGCAAGGCGTAGAATCTCATCCCAAGACTCTTGAATCAATTTCACATTAATCTTGTCGCCTAACAAGGGTGCCAAAACAGAATCAGCAGGAGTAGGTTCAAAAGTATACAATTTCTTATCAGGTAAATCTCGCATTCGAGGTGCAAATCTAAACCCTAATAAATGGCACATCGCAAACACATGCTCGGTATAACCGCTTGTATCCGTATAATGCTCCTGAATCTGTAAATCACTCTCGTGATACAACAAACCATCCAAAACGTGAGTTGCATCCCTAATCGTGGCGTTAATTACTTTAACGTGAAATGGGACATACTGGTCAGAGATATGCGTGTAAAAAATCACGCTTCTATCTTTACCATACTTGGCATTAATCTCTTCATTAAAACTGCGATGTCCGCCTGCTCTAAACCGTTGACCATCAGAAGAAGATGTTGTCCCATCACCCCAATAAGCAGCAAATGGCACTTGTGTGTGGAAATTTACCACCTCTGCTAAAGCCTTGGAATAAGTTTCATCCCGAATATACCAATCTGCCACCCATGCTAAACGCTCAAAGGACATTCCTTGAATTGCGTCAGCCATCCGCGTTAAACCTAAATTAATACCATCAGCAAGCAAGGCACTTAACAAAACAACTTTATCGGATACTTGTTCTCCTAAATGTAAATGCGTAAAATGTTTAGTGAATTGCGTCCAAGAATCAACTTCTACTAACAAATCAGTCAACTTAATTCTTGGCAGTAAACTATGAACTTTTCTGCTAAATTCATCAACATTCTTCGGCACAGCATTGGTAAGAGGAGTGATAATTAACTGCTCGTTTTCTAATCTGACATCAACCAGTTTCTTCTCTGCCATTAAAGAAGAAACCAGCGATAATTGTTCAGATAATTCGAGTGTTCGTTGTTCAATATAGGTAGTAAAATCCGTCGCTACTGCCACAGGTATCGTGAGAGAAGAACGCATTGACTGCCATGCGCTATCTGCTAACAGATAATCCTCAAAATCTTGGAACTGTTTCGACCCCGCTACCCAAATATCTCCAGAACGCAAACCACTGCGTAACTCAGTTAAAGCACACATCTCATAGTAGTGACGCTCAATAGTATCGCCTTTAAATACGTGTTTTGACCAACGAGGTTTAACGAAACTAGTGTTCGCAGATTCCGGCACATTTCTCCGACCTGATATATTTAATTCTTTAATTATCTCCAAAGCTTTTAACACTGGTAAACTAGCTCTGGTAGCTTTGAATTCAAACACCTCTAACAACTTGGGTGTATAACGTCGCAACTGTGAATAACGGTTATCAAGGAGTTCAAGATAATCAAAATCTGCAGGTCTTGCTAGCTTCTCAGCTTCGGCAACACTACTGATAAATTTCTCCCAATCCAATACAGACTCAATTGCTTGATAGGCATCATTGGACTCATCTCTAGCTGCAATTAATGCCTTACCTACTTGAGCATACAATCGGACTTTCTCATTAATTGCTTTGCCATCACGTTGAAACTTATCGCCATGTTGATGCTCACTTTTATTAAATAACTTACCCATCATTTTATCGTGCATACCTATGGCATAATCGACCAATGAAGCACTCCATTCAATGAGAAAAGCAACTAAAATAGCATAGCGTCTCAATTCATCCAACCTAGATAAGTGAGCAGGTGTAGACTTCGCACCAGTTCTGGTAAATTGCAGCAGGCGATTTTGATGTACTGTTTTCAAGCATCCAGAGTCGAGATTGAGATGGCGAATAAACTCTAGTCTTTCCACCACCTTTAAAAAGTTTCTCGGATTAGCTAGACCCGGTGCTTGACGCAGCCAAATTAAATCAGTCAGCTTTTTATCAGGCTCTACAACTAATAACTTATCCAGTGCTGTCTTTTGTAATGTTGTTAAACTTTTAGTTAACTCAAGACATACTAATTTTTGAGCCCGATTTCTGACTTCCCAGGCTAAACGTTCTACCGTAGAAATAGCTGGAATAATAATTTGGCGCAAGCGCATCTCATCAATTAATACTCCCACAAGCGCCATTCCTTTATCTGATGATATGGCAAATGGTAATAACCATTTCGAGAGTTGCTTGTATGTAGATGTATTAAAAGTCCGAAATCCAAAATTATTTTGAATTTCTGCCAAATGTTCACGTCGAGTTGTATCCCTTTGGGAATATTCTGTTATTATTGCTGGGTCAAGTTTTAATTGAGATGCAATATAAAATAGTACAGATTCCGGTACTATTTCTCCTAGACTCCAAACACGGCCGGGAAAGCGTAGGTAACACAACTGTACGGCAAAACCCAGACGATTGTGTGGTCTACGACGCTCTTTTATAACTTTGAGTTCGTCATTACTAAAAGTATAGTAGCGAGCTATATCTCTTGTGGTAATAGAATCGGGAATTTCAGTAAATTGTAGTCGCTGTGCTGGAGATAAAAGTTCGCGCGTTGCCAATTAGATACCTATATATTTGATTTATCAGAAGTGGTTTGATTTTGCTTGTAGTTCGTACCGCAGTAAGGACAAAATTTAAATTTCAGCGACATAATTGGTTCATTGCAACTAACGCAACGATTCCGTAAAGCTGTACCGCAAGCAAAGCAATACTTCGACCGTAAGTCAGTCCACATTTGGTCAGGGGTAGTTCCTGGAGTCCAACATTTGGGGCAAAACTTGAGCGAAGTTATGGTTTCTGGAGAGACTTTCTTAGCTGCTGCATCCAAGTACTCTGGTGGTATCCCCAACGCCGAAGCCAAACCACCTTTAGCCTTTTGATTGAGCCTTGAAGTTTGTCCACCTTCAATTTTGCGGATGGTTTGGATATGTATTCCAGCTTTTAAACTCAACTCTTTTTGGGTTAAGGAAAGCTGACCCCGTAATCTCTGGACGTAATTAGCAAGCCCTTCTTCCCCCTTTGGAAGCGTCGAATGTTCTGTTACAACCATCAAAATATATCTGAAAATATATTTTTTAATGATAATTTAATATCAAAACTTTTATTCAAATGAATTGCAAAAAGCCCCTCTAAAGTGATGATGACTTTAGCCGCTTTAGCCACCGAGTTTTTAGAACGTCCGGGACTAGCCAAAAGTACTCTGCGTTCCTATGAGTCTACGATTATCCCCTTACTCAAGCAGTATGGTCGATGGTCAATAGAAATCATCGACCGACAAGTGTTGGTGGAATATCTCAATCAACTGACTGACCTTTCTTACACTACCCACCACCGTCATCAAGCTGTCATCACAGCTTTATTCAACTTTGCTGTTGATATGGGCTATCTTAAATCAAATCCGGTTGTGGGACTTTCAAGGCGCAAACCCAACCAAGACAAAGGAGAACATGCTACGGATGAAGCTGTGCGCTACCTTACTCACCATCAATTAAATATTCTGTATCGTGTCATTCAAAAAGATGCTCGGATGTCTGCTTTGGTGCGTTTATTACATACCAGTGGCGCTAGAATTGCGGAGATGTTGGCTCTAAATTTAGATGACATTGACCTCAAAGCCAGGAAATTTCAGGTTATTGGCAAAGGCAACAAGCAACGTTGGTGCTTTTACAGCGAAGTTGCGCTCAAGAGTCTAAATTACTACATTAAATATTACAGACACCCCAATCATCCAGCACTGTTTACTGCTCAACAGCCAAAAACATTTGAAGTCTCTCGCCTTTCGTACCGAATGGCGCATAAGTCCTGGACAAGCCTAATTGGGGAAACTCCAGAACTCCAAGAGATTCGTATTCATGACCTACGACATACTTTTGCTACAGAGCGAGTGGGACTGATGGGAATTGAAGAACTCAGAGCCCTGATGGGACATGAGAACATTCAGACAACATTACGGTATCAAAAAATAACGTCACAACGTGCTGAAGAAGTAGCACAATTGGCGTTAAAAAACCTGCCAAATTTTTCTGAATAATTTCAGTGTATAACTTCCCAAATGTGGCAGTAAAAAATACTTTTTTCCAAAAATACTATCAAGGTGCAGGGAATACATACTACTCTGCACCAACAAACTGAGGGTAAACAGTCTTCCAGTTGCTTATTATACAAGTATTAGTCAAATCACTTGTTTCCAGGTCTGAAACGATTGTAGGACAAGGGTTTCAGCCTTAGCGTACAATTTTCCCGTTTTGGCACGGTGACGCCTTCTTTTCCTCATAAATTAACACAATTTTGGTGGTAGATTCCTCCCTGTCGAGGGGAAAACCTGCACAAAACGCGCAACCCTTTTACGATTACCCGTTCTGCGTTCCACGATTAATCGTGGAGGCAGCCAAATCAAGCAGTTTATTAGAATAAATTCTTAATTAGTACTCAAAATCCTGCTTGATTTGGTGAGTCCAGCCCTGTAGGCGGGTCTCCCGCCGTAGGGGACTGGCGAACCCGAAGGGCAAGGGTTGCGCGTTTTGTGTAGATAAATGCGTCGTCTTCGTCGTTCGTCAGAAGTTAAGGCACTTTCCTTGAAATAACATCCCAGTCGGGTGAGTCCCTCGCGGTGCGGCACGGCTCTTGCACTTACTAGTAATAAAATATCCAGCCGTCGCCCAGCCTGATAGGCTGGGCACCAACACTCCTTACCGTCTTGCATACTGCATACCCGATAACGAATACGGTGAGGCAGCGCGGTCTTGGGGAGCCAGGGAAAGCAGGAGGGTTTCCCGACAAGCGGGAACTGGCGTTGGTTTCCCCCATGAGCGACTGCCGTAAGCGCAAAGCGCACACTGAACACAGAGCGTGCTGCTGCGCCTCTGTGTTGGCGCAGCGTGTCCTTTTGGACTCAGGACACACTTTGAATTTGAGCGTAAGCGCAAAGCGCAGGACCCCTCACGCGCAGCGTGTCCGTAGGGACGAGAGCGAGTGGGGTTGGGTAAAACAAGCGAAAAATCTGCACTCCGACGTAAGATGCCCTATGAAAAATTGTGATTTTTGTATCCCAGTTAACAAGCGGCGCATCTTACGTCAAGACGAGGCTTAGAACCCGTTAACTTGTAATGAGGCACCGCAGATTTTTCAGTCCTTCAATGAAACCGCAGAAGGTTTTAATGAAACAGTTGAACGATGTGTTTTAACCCATCCATCATCTGACACAATAAATTAAGTTGCCGTAACTAACATCATGGCGTACAAAATTACAATTTTTAATATGAAGGGAGGAGTTGGCAAATCTGCTACTGCAACCAATCTGGCAGATGGGATCTCCCGATTTAAGAAGAAGAAAGTTTTATTAGTGGATATTGATCCCCAGGGAACCTCTAGTGCTTCCCTTGGCATTGAAATTTGGAAACTAGAGACTCAACTGAAGGATGTTCTTCAGAGCGATTCTACCACTGAGCGAAAGCAACGCCTCAAGAGTGCGATTATGAAGGTTCGTGGCTGCCAAGTGGATATTTTGCCATCCAATATTTTGCTTGCAGTTGAGGAACTGCAAATTTCCGGATTGCCTGGACGAGAGAATTTACTGAAGCGAACGCTGGCTGAGATTGATAGTGAGTATGATTTCACCCTAATTGATTGTCCACCTAATATTGGTGTGTTCTCAATTAATGCGTTGAAGGCAAGCGATGGCGTGATTGTTCCTGTTGATATGAGCTATGTTGGGCTCTTGGGAGTTCAGGGAATTGAATACGCCTTTAATCTGGTGAAAAATTTTTTAGACCATCAAGTGAATGTTTTGGGTGTACTCGCCACTAAATTTGACGGGCGGCAGAAAATCAGCAAAGATGTATTGACATCTTTACAAGAGCATTTTCAAGAACGTAAGTTCAAAACAGTCATTCCTACAACTGTACGCATTTCAGAAGCTCCTAGTTTTGGAGTATCAATCTTTGAACACGATCCAAAAGGCACGGGAGCAAAAGCATACAAAGACCTGATGAATGAGTTGCTTAAGCGCATTTAAAATACTGAGAGTGCTGTCATCATTTTTTTCCAACAACGTTGTCAGAAAAGTCTCCAGGAGTTATGACTATGTCTAAAAGAGGTCTAGGCAACAATCCTTTCAAAGCTGACTCGACAATGAGCATTTTTAGCCCAACAGCTTTGACGGTCGCAGATGTTGAGCATTCTATAACTGTTAACATATCAAGCATTCAACTACCGGCTCAGCAACCCCGTCGCTACTTTGACCCGGAAAAATTGCAGCAGTTAGCTGAGTCAATCAAAACTCATGGAATACTGGAACCATTATTAGTTCGTCCACTATCGGACAAGTACTACGAGTTAGTAGCTGGAGAACGCCGTTATCGGGCAGCAAAGGAAATAGGACTGAGTGAGATTCCTGTAGTCGTTCGGGAAATGACAGATGTGCAGGCGATTGAACTGGGACTTATTGAAAATTTGCAGCGAGAAGATCTCAATCCAGTGGAAGAAACAGAAGGAATTATCACGCTTTTGGCTAATAAGTTGAATGTTCCTTCTGGGGAAATTTCTCAGCTACTACATCGTTTAGCTAAACAGCGTGGCAACAATGTTGTTGGAAATGAATCAACACTTCTTTTAGTCGAGTCCGTCTTTCGCTTAGTTGGCAAAATGAGTTGGGAATCTTTTGCTAGTCATCGCTTACCTTTACTCAACCTGCCAAACCCGATTCTATCAGCACTTCGAGCCGGAAAAATTGAGTATACAAAGGCTCGAGCCTTGGCACGAATTAAAGACCCTGTTTTGCTGGAGCAGCTTTTGAACCGGGCAATTGTAGAAAAATGGTCACTCAGTCAAATTCGTGCAGCCATTCAAGAGAATACCCAATCAATTCAACCAGAAGAAATCTCTCTGAAACAACAATTTGCTCAAATCTCTAAAAGATTGAAATCATCCGCAGTTTGGTCAGAGCCTGACAAACGTCAGCGACTACAGCAATTGCTCGACGAACTTCAACAACTAGCAAACATATTGTACTGAAAATCAGGGGTTGGGTAAATCCTGCTCAAAATTGCCGACAGTGCAAAATCGGGCGCTTGAGGAGGGTTTACTGCCAAAATTATCAAGAAGCGCCCGATTTGCTCTCGGAACGTGGATTCAAAATATAGTCATTTATAAACGGCTGGGCAATTTTGAGTAAGTTTAGTGAAGGAGGAGAAGTAGTGGCTCATATGCGTACGGGCAAAACATCACGCTTCTTAAATATCGACCATCTAGGATTGGTGGCTGAAATAATTGATGATCTCGGTTTAGTGGAACAGATAAATGAATTCTCCCGGTTCGCCCATTTTTTGATGAGTTAGGAAAAATAGGAGTAAATAAACATAGTGAACGATATATTCCTCAATCGACTAAAACAGCATAAAATAACCAAGTTCCCCAAATCTGTAGCTGAATACCGTTAAGAGAACCTGTCCATAGATAACTTAATCCCAAGAGATGTTTGACAGTATTAAAAGCATCTTCAATTCTCCAACGTCTTCGATATAAATCAGCCACTACATAGGGTGGTAAAATAGTGGGGTCTAGCACGCTAGTTAAATAAGAGTGCCAAGTTTTTGCTGAATGAATTTCGATGAGACGTAAGGTTATAAATGGAGTCTTCTTCGTGCCAGAACCCAGCCTTATTATGCGGTCTCGCAGAGAATAGCTGTCTGTAAATACCTGCTCAACTTTAATTGAGTGTTCACGACCTATTTAGGATTGCTGTATGCACCACTACCGAGTTTTTTACCTCCATGGTGAATACTGTATCGGCGATCTAAATATTTGAATTAGGAGCCACAGGTTGTGCAGCCGGCTGACCTTCATTGTTAATTTTAGGGATTACAGTTTCGGGTATTGAAACAGGTTTTTCAATAACCGTAATTGAAAAGATTTTATTATCCAAAAGTTCGCCAGATTTATCAGTCACAGTCAGTTCAATTTTGGGTTCTAAGGCTTTATTTGCCTTAATATTTTCTACTTTGCCTGAAACCCCTACCTTTCCCTGGATTGAAAGTTTAACGTTAATTTCTTCATCACCCTCAACTTTCCACTCCAAAATCAGAGGTTGACCGTTTTCCAGTTTCCGTGTTGGTTCGTCACTTCTATTAAGTCTGAAATAAACAATCTTCGTAGGCTTGATTTTGAGTTCAATCATTCCTTCAATAGATTTAGAATTAGGTTGTTCGCAAGACTTATAACAAGCTTGTAGTTCAAAAGAGTACTTACCTGCTGTGATAGGACTCGCCACAGGAACATTTGTACAATTGAGCACTCCAATTTGTGAATTACATAGATTTTTAGATTGAGTTTTAGATGGAATTTTAGACTGACCTTTAGGTAGATTTTTAGGTTGACTGACAGGCGGGCTATTGAGTTGACTGGGAATTGCCCAATTATTACCCTGTTTGAAGGTATAAGTTATTGGTTGTCCAACGGGTGTTTGACCATCTAGTTTGGTAACGATCTTAAGTACGGAAAGCTGTTTTGGATTTTTAATTTCCCAACTTAGAAGGATTGGTTCACCTTTGGTATAAGTATTTTTATTTGGGCGAACACTAACCACCTCTGGTGCAGGTAGGGCATCAATTTCAACTTCAGACGTTTTAGCAGTCACAGATTTACCCTTACCAAGGTCTGCTGTTAACTCAAAAGAATACTTACCTGGTGTTGTTGCATCTGTTTTATATTGATTGCAGAATAGCACTTTTTGTTGTGGCTGGCATATTGGTGTATTTAATTCCTCAGGAATTCCTTTTTCAAAGTCAAAAACTTTTGGCTTGCTAGGAACTGCTCCATAAGTTTTTAATTCTAGCTTTTTCAACTGCTCAAAATTATGTATGTTCCAACTTAAGGTTATGCGATTACCCTCGCCCTCTCGATATCTAGGGGAATCAGAACTAAAATTTTCTAATCTTAAAGGCTCGGGATTTAAGAGCCGCCAAATGATAAATCCTACCCCTCCAAATAAGCCTAAAATTATCAAAATTAGCGACAATAATTGCCAAATAGGACGAGATTGCCACACCAAAGTTCCCTTTGGAAGTGTTTCTGGAACGGGTAATTTTTGTATATCTTCGATGTCAATTTGAAAGTTGATAACAAGACCTTCCCCAAAAAATGGTCGCCGCCACCATTGATTGGGCTTAACCTCTAAAGACACTGCACTACTTTTACCGGGAAACACTTTTGTTTGTGAATTTTTGTATTTATACGTACAAAAATCTTCTTCATCGCAACTTTTGGCACTCACTCTCAATTCGCGTACCAGATTGCCTTGGTTAGCGATTTTTACCTCATACTTCCCAGAAGTGCGACTGACTTTTCCCAAAAGGGTATTCAACTCTACACCCAAATAATACGTTTCTGGAACTTGTATGTATACCAAATCTAGCAGAACTAACTCTGGAGAGTTGCGAGAATATAGCCGGATTGTAGGGGAGTAACTACCAGCAAGGGTATCAGCAGGAGGATGAAATTGCAAAAAGATTTGACCAACCGAACTGGGGTTGAGTTCTAGCTTGTTTCCATCTGATAGCAATCCCTGTGCTTCCAAACCAGTTGCAGGATAACGAATCGTAATCCAATCTTCTTCAAAATCTGGACAAACTAAGCGGAAACTGTCTACCTGCAAGGAGCGATTTTCAACTGTAGCAACAATCTGTAAAGGATTGCCCTTATAAATAAGTTGGTTGTAAGGGTTTGTGGTGGGCTGGAGTGAAAAAGTCGGGTCATTTGCTCGAATCGCAGTCTGTTCTTTCAGCAGAACCCTAACTTGGCGAGCAAAATGTATCGGTGTATTTTGTGGATAATGCTCGGGGGCATCTACAACTAGAGTATAGTGATAAGTTCCCGGTTGAGCGTTAAAAGGGATTTGAAACTTAAAAGTCACCTCGTTACTTTGTTGAGGACTGAGTGCCAAACGTTCGCGAGGAGGAACAGACGACGGATCAATGTTTTGAAATCCTTCATCAAAAAAGACATCTATAATAGCACTTTGGTCACCCTGATTTATGATGACAGCATAAACCTCCAAGGTATCACCAGGCATCCCATCTTGAACGCCTGGTGGATTAATAATGACATCCAATGGGTTGGGTTTGGCTTGCATCCATCGACTCCATTACTTGATCGAGTGTAATCTTACCCGGTGATCTACACCACCACTGACGACTTTGCTTTTTGAATCCGCCGAGTCAATAGCTGAAAATCCAAAAGAATTTTGGTCAATTTCCTTACCTTTTGAGATTTTTTTGTCGAGCTTTCCTTCTGGGGTTAAGTACCAAAGCATGACGCGTCCGTCATCTCCACCACTCACAAGTTTGCCCCCATCATCTCGATTGAAGTTTACAAATGCGATACTGCGTACCGCAACACCACTACCTGCATCCCACGAATCAACTTGCTCGGCACAATTTTCCTGAGTCTGTTGTTTTGAAGCAGCGTTAGTCAAGCATTGCCTTAAATCCCATATTCTAATGAATCCAAAAGAATCAGACGTTGCTAAGAGATTGGGAGAACCCGGAACAAAGGCTATGCTGTGAATATACTTGTCTTCGTTGGTGTCTTGACCATCACGTGCTTTTTGTTCTAAAACATATGGAGATTTGGTGTTCCAGTTGGAAATTATAAAGAAACTTCTATAGCTACCAGCAGCCACTAATATTTTTTCATTGTCGGGGCTAAGAGCTAAAGCTTGTATTTGGTAACTTAGGTTAAGTTGTTTTTGTAGGTCAATAATGAGTTTATAGTTGGGAGCGAACTTACCATCGGTAGTTATTTCCCGCAACAATATCTTACCACTGCCATCCCCGCTCAGGAGCGAACGGGAGTCTTTAGTAAAGAGGAGGTCAAAAACTTGAATTTTTTTTCCGTTAGCGCCAGCTAAGTTCACTTTTTGTATTTGCTTTTGTGTACGCAAATCCCACAGTTGAATTTCCCCGTTTTCCAAACCTGCTGCCACACGGAAGCTATCTTCTGGCATGAAGCGCAAGGAATACACCGGAACATTAGTCACTCCCAACAAACCTGTGGGATTTTGAAGTTTGCCACAGGCAACAGGCGTTTTTTCAGATACACTTCGTTCTCTTTCTTCTCTTTTTGACTCTAAACTATTTGAATCAACTCTCCAACGCCGAAGCGTGCAATCGTCTGAACCACTGACAACCAATGTATGATCGCCATTAAAACGGACTACCCGGACGTTGTCAGTATGTATAACTGGTGGAATAAAGAGTCTTTGTAGTAACGCTAATACTGCTGCAAGTAGTGCTAACACTACAAGTTGCAACCACAGAGGAATTATCGGCAAAACCTGCAATTCAAGAATTTGGGTAGCAGGATCTGTACTCCCTAAACTAGGGTTAGACAATATGGATTTGGCTTCAAGAAATAGAGTTTTTCCCCATCCTATCCAAGGTCGTTTTGTTGTCACCTTTAAGAGAACTGGAGTTGTTTCTCCTATATTAAGCTCGGCGTTTTCAGGTATCACTTGGAAATGGCATTTTCGGTAGTCTCTACCCTGAACCTCCACATTGACATATTGTTGTAAATTACTAGCATTTTTAAAGAGCAGTTTAAACGTGGTTGATTTAGACTTCCAGTTAGGCAACCATCTACGCGAGTTAGGAATAATTTGTTTTTGGGGCTGTTCTACACTAAACTCTACAAAACCTACTGGTAAAACTTCCAGAATGCCTTGAGCGTTTGCTGATATATTATCCTGGCTCGTCGTCGCTTCTACTGTATATATATAGTCCTGGCTGAGGACTTTATTGGCTGATGGAGGTTGGCATTGAAAAGTTGTTTCTGCTTGACCTAATGGATCTATCATCACCCGTCGTTGTAAGGGTTTAACTATCCAAGACGGATCGAGATTGAGAACATTGAGAACAACATCAATTGGTCTTTGACCTAAGTTTCGTACCCGCACTGGTACATCAACAGAATTTTGAGGATAAACTTGGATGCGTACCACAGGGAATTCCACCCTTAAAAGGGTAGGTGTGTCACCCTGTTCAATTTTTAAACGCACAACCAGCCTAGTTTCTGTGCGTAATTGAGGCGAATAAATTCTGACTGTGAGGTTGACCGTCCCCACAAATCCAGGTACTGGAGTGTCTTGAATAAGGATACGGAATGGAGTTGTACTGCCGGGAGGTTGTGCTGAAGCGACTTCTGGTGATAACATATACCACCGATATCCCGGAGTATTGGTAGATCCAGCTGCAAGAATTTCTAGTTGAAAATCAGCAAACTGATTGCTGTCATTGTTAACAATTACATCAAACCAAGCTGGTTCGCCACCTGGTTGAAAGGTTACGCTTTGAGTTGAAACACTGGCACTGATCAAATGATTTCCCATACAGCGATTATTTTATGCTTTAACTGAAGCTGATTGCACAGATGAAACAAATTCCCAAGCTTTTTCACATTGGAAACAGAGAAATACACAAGTCTAATGTCGTGTCTTTTACTGAATGATATCCTTGTGCTGCTGCACGCTTAAAAGAATACCGAACATAGCCAGTACAATTAAGCTTAAAGCCATCCAATGCTTGGTGACATTTACCTTAAAAGTTTCCCCATAATCTTGATAAAATCTGTCGATGACTGCTTCTGCTGCTCCAATGGCAGTCTGATATTTTTGCTTCCAATCACTGTATTGATTTTGCCAGCTTTCTATCTCTCGATTGTATTTATTAACCTTCTCCTTATATTCTGATAACTTTTGCGGATCGCTTGGTGGATCACCGGGAGAAGTTGGCTTCTGTGGTTCTGGTTGAGCCACGACAGGATCGTATTTGGCTTTCAATCCAGGAAATTTACAACTTTGGAAAAGTTTTGTACCCAAACACTGGCAGCGTTGATTCTTTTCTTGGTCTGTCAATTGTTTGCGCTGGGCTTCTGATAGTCGCCAGCAGTCATCCTCAGCAACGTCGCGACCTAGTTCAGTAGTTGTGACCAATGCTTCAAAAGACCACTTTGTGAGGGTAATATGGTTAATAAGTTGACCTGGCACACCAAAACTTTTGATAGGTAGCATTCCACCACCAAAGGTGATTTGGGGAACTAAGAAAATAATTGTTAGCAAGGGTGCTATGTTTTGATTTGGTGATAAAGCTGATACTAGTAACCCCATCACCATCCCAGCAATTGTGGCAAGTACTAAGGTCACATACATATTCGCCAAAGTTTCTGCTCCACCAGGAATCTCTACGGCTAGTTTCTTAGTAAGTAAAAAAATCCCTGCTTGATACAAAGCCAGTAGCACCCCAATCCAGACTTTAGAGAGGATGTAAGGTAAAATTTGCAACCCAATTGTGCGTTCTCGCCGATAAATTTCCACTTCTTTAACAATTTCGCGCATTGTTGTCAGATTTCCCACCAGGACGGCAATTAGAACTGCCACAAAGAGCATGGTAATTGCCTGACCTGCATCTCCCTCATAGGGATCAAATAAAGTTTTTTGCCAAGTGATAAAGTCCAGTATTCCTAAAATGGGTGCGATCGCCAGCGTCAATATTAAGCTTGCGCGATCGCGCATCAAAATAGCTAGATTCCTTTGCGATAAGATGACAAATTGCTGCCAACCAGATATGTTCTTTGTTTGACTGGCTGACTGTTGCTGCTTTGGTCTTCTTACCTGCTGTGGGTCACTTTGCGGCTGTGGCAAAATACTTTGACGCTCAACAACGTATTTTTGATATTGAGGCGACTCTTTGTAGCGCTTTTGCCACTCTTCTGGTGAGAGTTCGTCCTCGACCTTGTCGTAAATTTCATCAAACTCCTGCACTCCAAAGTATTGGATTGCTTCTTGTGGCGGTCCGAGGTAAGCAACTCGACCTCCTTTAGCTAAGAAAACTACGAGGTCGCACATTGTGACATTTTTAGTCGCGTGAGTGATGAGTAAAATGGTGCGACCTTGGTCAGCCAATTTACGCAAAAGCCGCATAATTTGAGCTTCGGTTCCCGGATCTAGACCGGAAGTTGCTTCATCTAAAAAGAAGAGGCTAGGCTTAGTGAGAAGTTCCACACCTATGGAGACTCGTTTGCGTTGACCACCACTGAGACTTTTTACGGGAACATTTTGTCGGTGGGTTAACTCCAAATCGTCTAGGACTTCATTCAGGCGCTGTTGTCGTTCTGCATCAGTCGTATCAGCTGGCATTCTCAAACGGGCAGCAAAGTTAAGGGCTTGACGCACTGTCAATTCCTTGTGGATGATGTCATCTTGAGGAACATAGCCGAGTTGAGTCCGGTAAGCATTAAAATTTTTGTATAAGTCTGTACTATTAACCAATACAGAACCACTTGTGGCAGGGCGGAAGCCATTAAGAGCATCTAGCAGAGTTGATTTACCACCACCACTGACTCCTGCAATCACCACAAACTCTCGTGGCATAATTGATAACGAAATATCATTCAGTATTGTCGTGCCCTTATCCACGACTTTTCTGAGGTTGACAGCATCAAGTCGCAGATTTCCTTGTTCGTCTTCTCGTATAATTTTTTCATCCGTATGTAAGACCATGCGACTCGGTCCTATGCGGATGGTGTCTCCTGCTCTTAAAAGTCGAGCCTCATGAATTGGCTTAGCATTCACAAAAGTGCCGTTAGTCGAACTTAGGTCAGTAATGTAAAGCGAACCATCTTTTCGTTCTATATGGGCGTGGAAACGCGATACTGTAGGATGTTCAATGGCAATATCGTTTTGGCGATCGCGTCCTATGCTAAAAGAAGAGCGTCCTCGTAAATCCAGTACCGTGGTTGGTAAGGCTATGGCAGTTGAGTTTGCAGGGAGTTCAAAGACTGTAGCCTCTTGTCTGTTAACAGACATCTGCGGGAGTAGCACATTGACATCCGTCAAAAAACGCACGTCAAAAGAGCCAATGCGGATCGTGTCTCCATGAACAAGGGGGATAGGTACTTGGGGGTTAACTCTATCTTGGTTCACCCATGTACCGCAGTAACTGCTGAGGTCTGTAATAAAGTAGCGATCGCCATTCCAATTAAGTTCGGCGTGATACCGAGAGACATTGGGTTCGCTCAAAACGACAGTGTTTTCTTCTTCACGACCTATACCTACAACGTTCTGGTCGAGTAAGAATTCCTTTTGCAATTTATCGTCTTTAATAATTTCGAGTCTTGCGCGAAGTACCGACATAGACTTAATTTAGGAACAATTATATGAACAGAGACCCAATTCGTTTACCAGTAAAAATGTACTGGTAACGGTGAAGATAATTGTTAATAATTTTGTATTCAAGCGGAAAGCCATATGAACTCCTTCAGGGGAGAAAAATCGCTAATAATTTTATTTAAAGATTTATGTTTAGAGTTCGTAATATTTGGTTTGAGTTTCTCAGGATTATGCTACACAAGAAGCTTTTTCCATTCCGAAAGAGGCTTACAAACACAGTATATTATTGAAAGTTCTTCAATAATATACTGTGTCGTTCTCATAAAAATTATGCAAAAGTCTAATATCCATGGCTGTGTTAAGCTATTACGCAGCTTATGATCGCATTTTCAACAATTGTCAAAAGTAGGGGCGCAATGCCTTGCGTCCCTACAAATCGTGTGGTTAATTTACGTAGTTTGCAAGTAAATAAACTACACAGCGACACCCAACTTTTCCTACGGTATGAAGGCATTTAGGTGAAGTAAACCATAATGTTTCGGGAATGTTTGAATATTAAGTTGTTATACTATTTCACGAAATGCCTGATAGAAATGATTGGTCTCTAATTCTTTCCCCGTTGCTTTTCCTAGTGAATTATACGAAAGTCAGCAAATCTCTAAATCTTTGCCCACTCTGCAATGCTTTGTTGAGCTTCTCGATAACGGGGACTCCTCTGTGGAATTTTGCGTGCTTCTTCAATTGCTTCTTTTAACTTATTTTCATTCGCTAATTTCCGTGCGTACTCTATTCGGCAAGAATTTAGGTATTTTTGAGCTTTTGTGTAAAGGTTGGAATCTGCGGGTATGAGTTCTGATTTAAAAATACACTCCTGATAGTTCCCCTGTTGCTTCTCATCGGCAGTTTTGCGAGATTGTGAAAGAGTGTATGCTATACCACCCACCACCACAAGCCCAATCCCGACTCCAAGGACTATCGCCATCATGGGAAGTTTGCGAGCTTCTCTCTGCTGCCCTGCATTTTGTTGTATATTTGTTTCCTTAACAGCATTTCTACTGTCTGGCTTTGAGGGAGGTTGCGGCTGAAATAGAGTTGGTTCTCGATTTTGACCGTTTGGTGGTTGTGAGGGTTGTTGTTGGAAGAGAGTATCTTCGCGATTTTGAGCGCTTGGTGGTTGTGAGGGTTGTTGTTGGAAAAGAGTATCTTCGCGATTTTGAGCGCTTGGTGGTTGTGGCGGTTGTTGTTGGAAGAGAGTATCTTCACGATTTTGACCGTTTGGTGGTTGTGGCGGTTGTTGTTGGAAGAGAGTATCTTCACGATTTTGAGCGCTTGGTGGTTGTGGCGGTTGTTGTTGGAAGAGAGTATCTTCACGATTTTGACCGTTTGGTGGTTGTGGCGGTTGCTGTTGGAAGAGAGTATCTTCACGATTTTGACCGCCTGATGGTTGCTGGGCTGGAGTTTGTCCTTCATCGCCTTCACCATCTGGCTTGAGAGGTCGAGCAATTGTTTGATTATTTGACTGTTCTGTTTGTGAAGACCGAGCTGCCGTTTCACTATCAAAATCCTCTGCTTCCAAAGGTCGAGGGACTGTTAAATCATCAGAACCCTTCATTTCCAAAGGTCGAGGGACTGTTTCATCATTGGAGCCTTCTGCTTGCTGTCGCGGTTGAGGTACGATCTCGATAGGTTGAGCTCTAGTCGCATAGTTAGTAGCGGCTTGTAGCGCTCTATTCAATTCTTCTACAGTTGCAAAGCGCTCGTCGGAATTTTTTTGCAAACACCTCATTACAACTGCTTCGAGTTCTGGAGACAACTGTTCGCACCCCGGTTGCGATCGCAGTGATTTAGGCGGTTCAGAGGTGTGAGCGAAGATCCAAGATGCTTCACTTATACTGCGAGGCCTAATACTAAAGCCAAAGGGATCTGCTGCACTTAACATTTCATAAAGGATGATGCCCAAGCTGTAAATATCTGCTCGCCCATCCAAATCTCGGTCACTTTTCAATTGTTCTGGTGCTGCATACCGAAATGTCCCGAGAAACGTACTTGTCAAATTTGTTTGGTCAGAAGATTCGTTCCTGATTTTTGCAATACCAAAGTCTAGAATTTTGACCCACTCTCCAAGTTCTGTTGGGATGATAAATATATTGTCCGGCTTTAGGTCACGATGAACTACCTGGATATGCTCGCTTGTTTTTGCTCCATCCCGCCATAGAGTGACTCCTTCATGAGCCAGTTGCAAACCTTGACAGACTTGGGTCATAATGGCTACACTTCGCTCAACCGTGAGTCGCTTTTCTTTTAGCAATAATTCTCGCAACGTTTTTCCGCGCAGATACTCCATCACGTAGAATGGAAAACCTTCTTCGGTGACTCCAGCGTCTATAATTTTGACAATATGCTCGTTTGGCAGAGCGGCGCACACTGCAATCTCACGTTCAAAACGCCTTCTCATTTCTTCAGAGGCTACTAAGGTTCCTTTTAGCAGTTTCAATGCTACCTCCTGACCCACACGCATATCGATTGCTTGGTAGACATCTCCCATCCCGCCCGCTCCCAGGCGCTTCTCCAAGCGATACCGCTTATTATCACCAATTAAGCGACCAATCCATGAATCTGAGGAGTTCATCTGGCAGAACCCATCCCATATGTTGAAGATTTTGTTTTAGACACAGTGAATGCTAACACAAAAGTTGGTTTGAGCGGTTTAAGGATAGATGAGCATGGTAATTTATCCTACAAAGGTCTAAATTTTTAGTCAAAATTTTAGCATTATTATTTATTTTTCTATGAGGAATGAGTATGAGTCATACACTCTCTTTAGTAGCTGTAACAGCAGTACTGAAAGATTTGTTAGAAAATGGATTGGTCAATGACTCGATCACTGCTAGTATTGGTGATGTCATTGTCACTGCCCTACCACCCGATCGCATTTCAGTAGGAACTGACGAGCGTGCTCAACTCAATTTATTTCTCTATCAAGTAACGCAAAATCGTAATGCTGACCGCATAGCTCAAGAAATAAGAGGGAAGCGCCTGCCAACAGTTAAAGAAATACGTTCTGCAAATCCATCCCTTGCCCTTGACCTGCACTACTTATTAACAGCCTACGGAGCCAAAGATTTTCAATCCGAACTTTTACTGGGGTATGTAATGCAGTTGTTGCATGAAATGCCAGTTTTGACCTCTGATATTATAGAGACAGCATTGAAAAATGCATCGGCAGTCAATACATCGAGTGTTTTGTCTCAAGCGCTCTCTTCTGTATCTGTCTGTGATTTGGCTGAAAACATAGGGCAAATCAAAATCAGCCCAGAATTTTTTAGTATGGAAGAGACCTCCAAGCTGTGGTCTGCTTTCCAAACAAATTATCGTCCATCAGCTGCCTATTGCGTATCAATGGTAGCGATAGAAAGCCGCAACTCTAATAGATCTTCCCATACAGTACCGTTATCAAGACCAATTGTAGAGGAAGTGACAGCCCGATCAGGGGCAATGCCAGAGGTTGTAGCTGGTAGTGTTCTACTGATTCGCGGAAAACAGTTGCGTGGCGATCTAACGCGGATACGATTAAGTGTTGTGGAGTCACTGTTAGAGCCTCAAGATGTGATGCAGTCCCAGGTTAACCTGTTACTGCCACCAAATTTATCTGCTGGTATACATGGTGTCCAGGTTGTACACCTTCTGGGAGGAAGGGGTGTGCAATTCCAAGAAGTTGAATCTAACATTATGCCTTTTGTACTGCATCCAACGATTGCCGTGTCAAAGACTCACGTTCAAGAGGATGGTAATAAATTATATTTAGGAGAAATCTCTATTGAGTGCAACCCTAAAGTGGGAAAAGCGCAAAGGGTAATTTTGCTACTTTATGAGGTTTCAAGTCATGGAGCAGAGTCTTACTCGTTCCCCGCAGCCCCACGCAATGAGGATACAAAGTTGTTGGCATTTCCTGTCAATAATGTTAGGGCAGGAACTTATTTAGTACAGATACAAGTGGATGGGGCAGCAAGCCTCCTCCAAACCAATCAAGCTGGGCAGTATGATTCGCCACAGGTAATTATATGAGCAATCAGTGGTACGGCTTCCTACTCCCCACTTCAGAACGAACTGCCTTAAGTTTAGTCTACGCACTTGAAAATAGCTGTAAGTTAGTCGAGTGCTAGCCTAAGCGCGGGTTTTGTTTGGTGATGGTACACCACATTGTAAGGGCGTTCGCAGGCACGGCGTTCCGTGTACGTGAATTTTAATGAGTGAGGAGCAGCGAGAAAAATTCGACTTATGTCCAATCCCTAATAGTAAGCTTAAGTGAAAAAATAAATATAGCAATTCTAGTTGTGAACAATTCATTTGGGCAGTTAACAGTCAACAGTCTTAACTCAATATTCACGAATCCTCCACGGATTGCTATACCAATTACCATGCAACTTATATGTCGCGCTTAACAACTTAGGTTACGTAAAGAAAGTTTTAACTAGTCCAGCGCAGTATAAATAACCAGACAGTTGAAAACAACTTAAAACCCAGTCTATATATGTATTCTTCTCTCCTGACTCATGACCTTTTTTTGAATTCAAAATTCGCTCATTCATGCGTTCAAAATTTAAGAAAATTTTTTGAATTGACAGTTGGGATACAAGCCCCTGGCTTTAGCCATGGAAAACACGCCGAAAGTACATCCTTGCTTCAAGCCCCTAGCTTTAGTCATAGGGTATTATTTTTGAATTTTGAATTTTGAATTGTTTTGACTCCTATCTCTTGTCTCCTAACTTTCCGGACTAGTTAATAGAGTAAAAGCTATGAAAGTAAAAATTTTTAATTCCGCAAAAAATGTTGAAGTCGGCTTGCTAGACTTTGATGAAATATTAGCTCATAAAGACGTATGTTTAGTAGGACGTTCTCCCGACTGCGACATAGTTTTGGATAGTCCTGATATCAGTCGAGTACATGGTAATTTTTTTCGGCAGAATGGACAAATTTATTATGCTGACATTGGTAGCAAAAATGGCTCCAAAGTTAACGATAAGATGATAGAATTGAATCAAAATTACCTTTTAAATTCTGGAGATGTTATTGAGGCTGGCGAATTTGTCATTACAATTGCAGAAAGCATTGAAGTTCCTGAAGATGTCACAATTGTCAAAGCTCTGGATGTAACCGTAATTTCACCTAAGCGCATTAATGCGGAAGTTCAACCTGCTGAAAATTCTGGTGCTTTGGTTAAAGTGCCAGCGCCAAATCCTGAAGATAACGATCCAAAATACCAAACCAAGGCATTATTTGTCGCGATTAATCAACGCATCATATCAGAATTGAAAGCAGCAGGAAACTTGACACGGGAGACGTATATTAAAACAATACGTCAAGCTCGTGAAACAGTCGAGAATAAAAAGCTTATAGATCCAGAGGAACTCGAAAAAGAAGCACAGAAGTACTGGCAATCACTGTCAAAAGGGACTTCAACCCTCGGTAGCCGTTTGGGATCTGCTACTGTTAAGGGAGCTACAAATCTGGGAACTCGTCTGGGATCTGCTGCTAAAGCTGCTTTTAGTGCTGCTTGGAAAGAAATGACTGCTCCTAAATCTAATTCTGAAAAAGAACCCAGCCAGTCTCAGGCAATAAGTCATCCACCAGAAGCAATCATCTCTGAGGAAAATCCCATACAACCTTCTAATCCTGAGTTAAACGAGCCTACTGCCGAAACTAAACTACATCCCACTCGTTCTGAAGATACGAGTCATCTAAATTTGGAAAATCAGGTGAAAGATAAGCTTCCTGGAGAGCAATCAAACTGACCAAACAAGGCAAAAGCATGCCCTCGAGCGATAGCGAAGGGTTAAAAGTTAAAAGTCAAAAACCGGGTTTCTTTATTTTTTGTTGAGAAACTCGGTTTTTTCGGTCTTATTGAGAATAGTGCAATATCTGTTCTTTGAGTGCATACTTGTCTGACTAGGAAGATATCAATTGTGTTCGTCTTCCTCCTGTGGCTTACGTTTTTGTCGTTCAAACTGCTGATTAACAGTGTCTCTCACTTTTTGCTCAGCAGCGTTTGTCGCGTCATAGGTTACACGATTGATAATATTACTGAACAAGTTTCCAAAGAATCTCGTAATTTCTTGGATAATGTCTTGCATAATTTTATATCCCAAAATTATCACTTAAATTCTTAATTTTACCGTTCTAGAATGAAGGTAGCATAACTTAAATGTAGGTGACTATTAACCAAAGGTCGAGTCAATTAACAGTTAACGCTTAAGCGTTAACCGTTACCCTTAGCAAATAAGAATGCTTACATTAAACTTTTAGACTTTAGTCAATTTTTCCTACCGCTCCTCAACGATTAGTATTAGGGAATTGATTGCCTTTGCTTGCTGCTTTCAAGATGAACCCCACACCCACAACTCCTTGGTACAAAGTTAATAGTGACTATCTACATACAGCTTTGTCTGGAACTTACTTAGTACAGATACAAGTAGATCGAGGAGAAAGCCTGCTCCAAACCAATCAAATTGGGCAGTATGATTCGCTACAGGTAATCATATGAGTAATCAGTGGTACGACGCAAACCAACAGTATTTATCTGCATCTATAGCCTTGATAAGGCGTTTATTAGAGCAGTACGCCGTGAATTCGCTTAACCCTGCTGATAAATTAAGTAATAATGATAAATATGAGCAAGCTTTACAAAAAGCTGCTGAGGCTTTACCAGCCCCATCGGCGTTAGAAAGAATTTGTCAGATTTTTGGTCTCTCAACCTTTGAACGCGATGTACTTCTATTATGTGCGGCAATGGAGTTAAGCAATGACTTTGCTAGTGTATGCAGTGCAGCTCAACCAGAAGGGCAAAAAGCTTATCCTACGCTAGGTCTAGCCCTAGCGGCTTTACGGAACCCCCATTGGGATGCGATCGCCCCATATGCGTCTTTGCGTCGTTGGCGTTTGATTGAAATAGGAGAAGGTCATGCACTGACTCTCTGCCCGCTACGAATTGACGAAAGAATTTTACACTATTTATTTGGAATACAATATCTTGACGAACGGTTGTCTGGCATGATTGAGCCATTGCAATCTAGCAATGATTTAGTGCCGTCACATCAAACTGTAGCAGAGAAAGTAGCAGCCGTTTTATTGCAAACTCCTATCAAGGGGGCATTGCCAGTTATCCAATTTTATGGTATTGAATCTGCAAATAAACGTGATATTGCAGTCACGGTGTCTGAGATGTTGGGTTTGCAGCTAAACGCAATGTCTGCACAGGTAATTCCGGTGAGACCAAATGAGTTAGATAATTTTATTCGTTTGTGGAATCGGGAGATACTTTTAAGTGCGAGTGCTTTGCTGATAAACTGCGATGAATTAGATACAAGTGACGTGGCTCGTGTGAGGGCGATCGCACATGTAATTGAGCGTTTGAACGGTGTCTTAATGATTACCAGTCGAGAAAGAATGACTGTAAAACAACGCCCAGCAGTTAGCTTTGATATTCACAAACCAACTTTAGAAGAGCAAGGTGCAGTGTGGCGAGAAGCACTCAGTGATTTGGTTCCCCAATTAAACGGTTCGGTCAACATTTTGGTGAATCAGTTCAACTTGAGTGCCGTCAGCATTCAAGCCGCTTGTGCGGAAGTTGCAGGACACTTAAGCCAAAAACCGGAAAATGATGATATCAATAACATTTTATGGGATGTCTGCCGAATACAAGCACGTCCGCGTTTAGATGAACTCGCCCAGAGAATTGAACCAGCGGCTGGTTGGGAAGATTTAGTGCTACCGCCGTTGCAGAAACAGATATTGCATGAAATAGCAGCCCATGTACGCCAACGAAGCACTGTATATGGATCGTGGGGATTTGGTGGCAAAAGTGCCCGGGGATTGGGTATTACCGCCCTTTTTGCAGGTGCTAGCGGTACAGGTAAAACTTTAGCGGCGGAAGTTCTGGCGTCGGAGTTGCGTCTCGACCTTTATCGTATTGACTTGTCTTCAGTTATAAGTAAGTATATTGGCGAGACAGAGAAGAATCTCAGGCTCGTCTTTGATGCCGCAGAGGAAGGCGGGGTTATTTTATTATTTGATGAAGCTGATGCGTTATTTGGCAAGCGCAGTGAAGTTAAAGACAGCCGCGATCGCTATGCCAATATTGAAGTCGGTTACCTATTGCAACGCATGGAAGCTTACCCCGGCTTGGCAGTTTTGACAACCAATCTCAAGAGTTCGATAGATACAGCATTTCTCCGCCGGATTCGCTTTGTCCTTCAGTTTCCCTTCCCAGACACTATTCAACGGGCTGAAATTTGGCGGCGGGTTTTCCCAACGAGTACTCCTACACAAGGGTTAGACGCGATGAAGTTGGCAAAGCTGAGTGTTGCAGGGGGTAACATCCGCAATATTGCTCTCAACGCGGCTTTTCTAGCTGCTGATGCTAGGGAATCTGTGCAGATGAAACACTTGTTACGTGCAGCTCAAAGTGAGTATTCCAAATTGGAGAAACCTTTAACTGACGCAGAAGTTGGTAGTTGGACTTGATCTAAAGTTTAGACTGAGGTCGATAAAGGTAGCAGATTCAACCTCTTCATTACCTACAGCAGCTTCAGATAAATGAGGTACATCTACAGTGTAGGGGCAAACTGCCATACTCTAGGCTACGGCAAGCCGCTTCGCGTCTACGCGAACTCCTAAAGGCGAACGCCCCTACTGAATTGCAAAGCGCTGTAAGTTATTAGTCATGCGATCGCTGATCTTATTGGTTGAGTTGAGTACCGACACCAAACAATAAAATTACACCTAATTTATTTTTCCAATAAATCAAAGAAAGTTTCCTTGTCAATACCAATATCCTGAATCATGCCCATTAGAGTCCCTTGTTTTAGGTCTTTTCCCGAATGAATAGGAACAACAACCCTTTTTCCATGACTATCCTTGTAAATAGCATGACTTCCCTTTTGACGATCAAGATAAAAACCTAATTTTTCGATGACCTTGATAAATTCTTTAGCTTTGACACTAGGAAAATTACTCATGCCAAGATACTTAATGGCTTAACAATTAAATCTTCTCTAGGAATTGGCTGATTATCAGCCTTTAAACTTTCAAGATATAATTCAATAGCTTCTGTAATATTCTCGATGGCCTCTTCAAAAGAATCTCCTTGAGAATGACAACCTTTTAGGATAGGACAAAAAGCGTGATAACCTCCATCTGATTCTTTTTCCAGAAGAACTGTGTAATTGTAAATTTGTTTATTGTTGTCCATATATTTTCAACTTAACTTGCGATCTACTTACTTTTAACTTAGACTGATTCTATAGGACTCCGATTTGATTTTTGAAAAGATACTGAGACTGAAAAGCCCGTTTTAACAACGCTTTATCTGAAATCCTGTTCAGAAATCAGACAGGATTCCTATATAATAAAGGCTTTTAGGTTATGTAGGTGAAAGCAGTGCGATAGCGTGTCAGAGTGCAATCGCAAGAGAGATGGGGTGAAAATGCGATCGCCCCACATGCGCCTTTACGTTTGCAGCTAAATGCAATCTCCGCACAGGTAGTTCCGGTGATACCAAATGAATTAGATAATTTTATTTATTTGTGGAATCGGGAGATACTTTTAAGTACGAGTGCCTTATACCACAATACGGTTCAGTTAAGGTTGATGTGTAAAAAATCATGTGTGTAGAGACGCGCCATGGCGCGTCTCTACATTGTGTTCCTGATAAGGGTTCTGGTCTTATTTGAATCGTATTGCCTTATACCAGGTTCGGTTGATTACTTATCATTCCTCAAGAACCCCACCCCACCAAAGCTGCGCTTAGGCTCCCCTCCCCTTAGCAAGGGGAGGGGATAAAGGGGTGGGGTTCAGTCAACGTGGGAATTATAACTAATTAGCCGAACATGATATTACTGATAAACTGCGATAAATTAAATACAAATTGCGTGGCTCGTCTAAGGGCGATCGCTCTAGCTAATAGACCTCATTATGAGATCCTAAATCTATGAGTAATATCGCTGCTATCGCACTCGCTCAACCCTCCTACATGAGCGATTGCGCGGAGCGCAGACGCCAAGGGCGTATCGCATTCCTTTTTACACTGTCACTACAAGAGCTTAGAAGATGAGAAAATCGCACGCTCATCAACTATTATAGGTTGAGCGATTGCTTGGCTCTTAAGACTGTCGCTACAAGAACGGTACTAAAATTGAGAAATATATTGCTGTCTGTACAGATAATATGAACACTAATACCGTTAGTTTACCTGCTCCCCTCGAATTAAATATTGACTTAACTGACGAGCAATTTTTTCAGCTTTGTCAAAATAACCGTGACTTAAGATTCGAGCGTACAGCTACAGGCGAATTAATTATTATGCCACCTACGGGAAGTGAAACTGGCGAACGCAATGCCGATCTAACTTATCAGTTAAGAGCTTGGAGTCGCCAAAACAACCTAGGAAAATCGTTTGACTCTTCTTGTGGTTTCAAACTTCCCAACGGTGCAGAGCGCTCCCCAGATGCGTCTTGGGTGAAAATGGAACGGTGGAATGCTTTGACTCAAGCCGAAAAAGAAAGATTTGCTCCTTTGTGTCCCGATTTTGTGGTTGAATCAATGTCTCCCAGTGATTCTCTGGAAAAAACACGCGCCAAAATGAGGGAATATATGGATAATGGCGCAAGACTGGGAGGGTTAATTAATCGCCAACAGCAGCAGGTAGAAATTTATCGTCCCAATCGAGAAGTTGAAATTTTACCAAGTCCACAAACTTTATCGGGGGAGGATGTTTTACCAGGTTTTGTTTTGGATTTGGCAGAAATCTGGTGAATATTTTTTGTCTATCACACCTGCCAAGATTGGCGATCGCACTAGGTTCTTGTTGGGTTTCATACTTCAACCCAACCTACAATTATCCTAAATTGAATAGTCTTGAATTATACTTAAAAGTTGCTAGATATTTAGCGATTTTACGGTGTATGTGGCGATCGCTTTGTTTTGCCAAAAACCAATCAAAAAAGCGATAACTTCGTTCAGCTGCGCTAACACACTCCTCATCATACCAATTCGTAGGTTGGGTTGAGCAACTGCGAAACCCAACATCACACCATAATTTCATTCATTTCCAATCCCTTCAATGAAATGAATCTCCTCCCCTTCACCCCAATTGACATCAACCAAACCCTGACGCACATAACGATGAAAACTAGAATATTCCCAATCCAATGGCTGTCGCACTAAACCATGTTTCACAGGGTTGTAATGAATATACTTAACGTGCTGAGTAAAATCTCGTTCATCCCGGATTAGGTGTTCCCAAAATCGACGCTGCCAAATGGCTTGCTCCTGTTTTCGTCGTCTCGATGCAGAGGGCTGTTGTTGGTATTTTGGATGACAACGCGGCTAAATTCACTTTTGATTAATCGCCAACGGGTTGAAAAGTCGCAGTCATTTTCGGGTAATGTCCAGATACAGTGTAAATGCTCTGGGAGTATAACAATCGCATCAATAGTAAAGGGATGATTTGTCATGACAGAGCGAAAAATCTCTCGCAGTAAGGCAATATTATCCGGTTCGCATAAAATTTTGCGTCGTTGGTAAGTGACGACGGTAAAAAAGTAAGTTCCCCCAGGTGTTTTTGCTCGACGATATTGCATCCGATTTCGTAGGTTGGGCTTACCGTCGGGACACCCAACTTTTCCTACGGTATGAAGGCGTGTATGTTAAAGTCAACCGTAATGTTTGGGGAATGTTTGAATCTTGAGTTGTTGGGTTTCATGCTTCAACCCAACCTACAGGCGATCGCCCGTAGTGCGATCGCACTTTTCCTACGGTATGAAGGCATTTAGTTAAAGTAAACCGTAATGTCTCGGGAATGTTTGAATCTTGAGTTGTTGGGTTTCATGCTTCAACCCAACCTACAGGCGATCGGACTAAAGTTTAGACTCGCACCGGGAACTAAAGTCCAGTTAAAAATAAAAAATGCTTCAATCAATCATCCAACTCCATCGGGTCATTTGCCAACTCAAGTAGCGACAACAGATCGTTGAAGGGCAACGACAGATTCTCTGAGGACAACGACAGCAGATCGTTAAGGTTTTGATCTGAGAGCGACGAGTAGTATTTTTTCCATTCACTAGGAACTTCTTTTGTTTGCTGCGGTGATTGCTGTACGTTGTCTAGAGAACGGGGATCTCGTTCACTAGGTATTAGCGTTCCGTCTTGTTTTTTTACAGCCCAATTAGGGTACCTCCCTTTGTTTCCCATTTTGTGGAATCCCGGCGACATCACCCTCTGCCCGTATTGCTCTAAGCGAGCATCATTTGTTGTCATCTCGTTCCCTGCTGGATGCTCGTTCGGATTATACACAGTTCTCAATTCGCCCGGCGGCCCGTCGAAATTGTTCGTACTATTTATTATTAAGCCGTGGTGGACTTCATGGCAGTCTGCACAGTCATTGTACGTTCCCCCTATGCGGATTACCCTTTTTTTGTTTTCATATCCTCTTGTTTTTGCCTTTTGTTGCCTTTCCTTTAGCGTTTGTTCCCATTTGGGGTTTGTCAGGATTTCATCGAAAATGCGCATCTCCCCATGTATGTTTTTGTTTTCTGTCACCTCATATCCCTTGGCTGTGATATCGTTTTTCTCTACACGGGCCACCCACCTTAGGGCTTTTTGTGTTTTATTCTCTGCTCCTCGGTTTTCTGGAGGCTGTGTGTACCAAGTCTGATTCCTTATGGAATCCAAGACTAGATATGCAACGTCAATCAATTCAGAGTCCTGGAGTTGATGTTGTTGCGGAATTTTTGTTTGTGTTGTATTAACAGCCAGCATCATCTTTTTTCCTGTTACCATTACCGCTATATGCTCGTTTGGCCGAATTTTTTGGCGCGCAGCCAAAATTCTTTCTACTTCAACGGCCACCACATGGAGTGCCTGCATCTTTTCGTCACGCTCGGGGTTGGGCAAGCTTTCCTCTTCACCCTCGTTATTTTTAGGCACACGGAAATATCGTTCCACATATTTTCCTTTTTCCACCTCACCTTCCTTGTTTATGTTTAGGTCTGCCTCTTGGGCGAACGTTATTCTCTGTACAACCTCTTTTTTCGCCGTCCCTTTTCCGGCTTGTTGCGGCAACGCACACGGTGGCGGGGTTCCTCGCCTTTCCCTGTCAGCCATACTCCCTGCGAGTGTTCGCTTCATTTGTAAAGCTTTTGTTCCCATCACATCTGCTTCTCGCTCCAAATTCTTGTCATCATTTATCGACACGCCATTAATGTCTATCGTGGGTTTCACCTCCCCCTCCATCTGTTGTGCTGCATGCCCAAGTTCATGCGGCAGATGCTTCTCCTGCCCTGATTTCAGATGAATCTCTATCCCCTCTGTTGTCCTCTGTGTTGTCGCCAACGCATTTACCTTGTCAGGTTCCGATGAGTTGTAATTTACTTTCACATCATCCATCGGATGCCCTGTCACGATCTCCATTCCCTCCTTCAAATCGTCCGGCTCCTTGGATGCACGCTTCTGTATGATCGCAGTGGATGCACTAGAAACATTACGACTTATGTATGGGATACTGGCAAAGTTACGACCAAAGCGGGATGCGTGTTCCAGTTTTCTGTGCAACGTGCCACTCATTTTTGCCTGTAACACAGTGAGTTGTTCCTGTCCCTCTGAGGTGATAGTGCCATGCTTCGCCTGAAGCTTTAATCTCGTAGCTTCAAAATTATGCTGTTGAAATTCTTGATTCTCTGTTTCCTTCTGCAAAAGAGGCTTCTGTGATTGCGGTTGAGCTTGGGCAATAAAGGGGCGCGACTGCAACTGACTGAGTACTGGGTTTGAAGCAGACGAGTCAGCTTTTTTGTGGATGTGCGATCGTTTGTTCATTGCCAACCTCAGAACTTAACTGTGGGAAATCAAAACATTATCTCACCCACCATCGCCAGCAATCCATTAGACATTAGTCGAATATTTGTTGGCGCTCCTTCTTTACGATCGCACGCTCATCAAACTTCATACATAAGCGATCGCTTGACTTTTACAGCAATTTTCAGGTAAATAGACCACAGTGGTTGAACCAACCGAAGGTAT
>NZ_CAWUDP010000110.1:0-30981 GCF_963920835.1 Scytonema sp. PCC 10023 | reverse complement strand
TGCGATAGATGCTTTGGTAAAGTTAATCGCCACCTCACAATTTGAATCCACCCGTTGGCGAGCGGCAGAAAGTTTATGGAAAATAGATCCTGGCAACGAAGGTGCGATAGATGCTTTGGTAAAGTTAATCGCCACCTCACAATCTGAATCCACCTGTTGGCGAGCGGCAGAGAGCTTAGGGGAAATAGCTGTTGGCAACGAAGGTGCGATAGATGCTTTGGTAAAGTTAATCGCCACCTCACAATTTGAATCCACCCGTTGGCGAGCGGCAGAAAGTTTATGGAAAATAGATCCTGGCAACTCAAGTGTGATCGCTGCTTTGGTAAACTTAATCGACAGTTCTCAGGAGGAACACACCCGTAGTCGAACGGTACAGAGCTTAAGGCAAATAGCTGTTGGCAACGAAGATGTGATCGCTGCTTTGGTAAACTTAATCGCCACCTCACAGGATCAAGGCACCCGTAGGCTAGCGGCAGATAGCTTAGGGAAAATAGATCCTGGCAACCAAACTGCGATCGCTGCTTTGGTAAACTTAATCGACAACTCTCAGGATAAAGACACCCGTAGGCAAGCAGCAGATAGCTTAGGGCAAATAGATCCTGGCAACTCAAGTGCGATCACTGCTTTGGTAAAGTTAATCGCCACCTCTGAGGATGAATCCACCCGTAGGCAAGCGGCATCTAGCTTAGGGAAAATAGCTGTTGGCAACTCAAGTGCGATCGCTGCTTTGGTAGACTTAATCGCCCACTCTCAGGATGAATTCACCCGTAGGCAAGCGGCATATAGCTTAGAAAAGATTTTGCCAGCAGATCAGATGGCGAAAGTTGTCATTGACTTGAGGGATGACTCCAAACCAAACGAAGAGCGTTACAGAGTTATCTGGCACTGCGCCCAAAATATGTCCTACTCAGCTTTTTATCAAGCTTGGCATCATCCCTTTGACATAAAATTAGCAATTCGATTTGCTCGATATCCTTGGTGGCAAATTGCTTTGTGCTTGTTTTTGGGGCTATCCATCTTTGCTTTAGTTCGCTTCATAGTTTCACATAATGTGAATAATCCTACACATATCCAGCGACAGCAGTAAGTAAATTTTCCTCATCCTTGAGACTGGAAGTCTGGGGCTAAAATTAAGAAGTCCAAAAAGATAGGTAATCGAAATAGCGAGTTGCTAATGACTTACCCGGAACTGCGTCAAAAAATCGAACAACAACTAGCCCAATTGCCACCCGAACAACTTTCTTTAGTCAGCGACTTCCTGGATTCCCTCCAAAGCAAAAGTACCATGAATCAACGCCCACTTCGTCGGCTGGCTCCAATTAAACGAGGAACTAAGGCGGGTGAACTGCTGAAATTTGCTGGAACCTGGCAAGGCAATGATTTGGAAGACTGTCTTGGCTTGGTAAAAGAAACCCGTTCTAAAGCCCAGTTTTGATTTCTGTCGTATCTATTAGATACCAACCATTGCAGTTACATCATCAATAACACCCCTAACGTCATTGCTGCTCTGCAATCTCGTTCTGTCAGTGACATCGGTATCAGTATCATCACTTACGGTGAACTGCTCTACATGACCGAAAAATCAGAACGACAAGCCCAAAACCTTGCTGCTGTTCAAGCATTTTTGATGAGTGTTGACTTGTATTTCATTGACGAAGAAACCGCTATTTTTTACAGTCAACTCAAAGCAGCAGTTTTTAATCAGTTTGCCCCTAAAGATAAAAATAAACGTCGGAGTACAAGTATTGGAGATTTGGGATTTGATGATCATGATCTCTGGATTGCAGCAACAGCAATTCAGCACAATCTCATCCTTGTTTCTGCTGACAGCGATTTTGTCCGCATTCGGCAAGCACAGCCTTTTCTGGTGGAATCTTGGTTATAAGAAAAATCTGGCTCTTGAAGGTAAACGAAAAACCACTGGAACTATTGCTCTACCATCAATCACTTTTCCATAAATCATTTGGCAATACGTTCCATTGCGCCACCAAAGCTTACAGCAACGTCATAACCAATCCGTATAGTAAACAATCTAGCGTTTGGTTTTTGGTGTTTTAACTTTAACGCTGTCTCTACACCAGTTGGATCGATTCCATATTCGCCAGTCTCTGCATCAATCACAATCATCTTACCAATATTATCGCCGTGCTCAACATATTGACGAATATCGTTTTCGTAAAACTGTTTGGCTCTTAGAGCAACTTCTTCCACACTCCAGAAAATAGATTGCATAACAATTACACCTACTTTTTGTCCTTTAATCATTGTATAATCGTCAAATCTTGGCTTCCAGCCTCTGACCGAAAATACCATTGCAAAGCAAGCCTTGCTTACTTGCGTTACTAGCCGCTGAAACTGCATTTCCAGGTGGAACCTGGAAACGAGATTTTAACGAGATTTTAGATACAAGTTGGATATTTTTTCACACCAACCCAGAACGCAGTGCAACAACTGTACAGGTACTCTCCGTAATTTGAGCAGATAAACTCGTTTCGCCAATAGCTTGAATGAACGTCTAGGCAAAGAAGAGTCAGAGGCGATTGGGCAAGGAACACTGTCAAAAGGGCGATCGCTCCTTAGGAGCGGGCGCTTTGCTGCATCGCCCAATAAGTACCTGTTAGTATCAGTTGAAAGCGACACGTAATTATAAAGCGTCAAACTCTTCAACACTTATCCCAGCTTGCCGTAAGATGCTGCTAAGCGTGCCAACAGTAATTTCCCGATGATGAGGTACGATCGCTGTACGAGTTCCTTCATCTGTAGATTTGGCAAACTTTACGTGACTACCTTTTTGGCTAACTTCCTCAAAGCCAGCCGCCTGTAATTTACGTTTCACCTCACGATAAGCTAGTGGTTTAAGCGGCACCGACTTCTACCTCAAGTGTCTTAATTTGGGGAGTTATCGTAGCTACTGGTGGCTCAAAATGTAGTGACAACGCTTCAGCTAGATTATTCAATGCCTCGCCTTCAGTCTCCCCCTGACTTGCAACATCAACTTCTAGGCATTGTGCTACAAACCAATTACCCTCCTGCCATACACTTGCAGTAAAAGTTCGTTTCATAACTTTTTTCTGTCATTATCTTCTGTGATATTTATTGTCTCACAGCCTTAGAATCATCTTCCTAGTTTCGCCAATAGCTTGAATGAACGTATCGGCAAAGGAGAGTCAAAAGCGATGGGGTAAGGAAGACTGTCAAAAGGGCGAGTGCGCGAAGGCGCACACTGCGCGAACGCCCATCTGGAATCCTTCGGGGTGACTTCTCGTCCTCATTATTCCATATATTTTATGATGGAGCAAAGGAATAGCTATAACCCTATGACTCCAGTAGTAATTAAACCCTCATCCTGGCTAACGACTGGTATTCGAGTCGAGAAAGTTAACAATCTCAATCTTTTCAAATTTACTGAAGAACTCGGCTTGCGTATGCAAGAACTTCTGGATAAGAAAAAAGCTGATTTACTGACAAAAGAAGAAGCTGCTGAACTGGAAGCTATTGGAGAATTAGACATGATTTTCAGCTACATCAATGCTATAACTGCATCCCAGTTGAAAGCGTAGTGAGGACTTTAGTCCTCTTTAGCGACAAAGGAAGGACTGAAGTCCTTACTACAAATAAGTTTTATTATAGGCAATTAAGCGAACATGATATTACAGGTACCATCCGTAATTTGAGCAGATCAACTCGTTTCGCCAATAGCTTGAATGAACGTCTAGGCAAAGGAGAGTCAGAGGCGATTGGGTAAGGAACACTGTCAAAAGGGCGAGTGCGCGAAGGCGCACGCTGCGCGAACGCATAGCGGCGGCTTCTGCATCGCCTTACTAGAATCCTTGAATATTACCTGCTATTGTCAGTTGGTACTCAGCAACTGCTTGGCAAAATTCTAAAAGTTGTTCTTCTTGAAAATCTCTCTTGGCGAAGTTAGCCATGACACTGACAAACTGAACATTTCCTAAGATATAGCCAAGTGAAGAGTCTATTCTGTCTAAACTAGCGGTTCTTGGATGTAGCTGATGATTGTCCCAATGAGCCGTTGTCTCAGGATTATCTAACTTCCATCCAGTATACGGGCATTTTCCATCCTGCTTTTCCCAAAGTTCTTTTAAATATTCCAGTGTTATAGTGCATTCCCGTCCATGAGTTTTTACTCGTCTTCGTGCTAATTTAAAATGCTGGCGAAACGGCGAATACTCATCTCTACGAGTTCCTAAAAATAAATCTGTGGAGATGCACGAGGATGTTAAATTTCTATTAGTAAAATTTTCTGTACTCACGCTTCTGTATTTAGAAACTTCAAAACAGAAGTTAATTAAATCTTCTTCAGTAAAAGCATTTTTTGCAAGATTAGCGATGACAGCAACGAACTGGATGTTATCCAGGATATAACCTTTAGTTGAGTCTATGCGATCTACACTTGCTCTGTTAGTGGTTAAAGCTGTACTTTCATAATCGGTTGTGCAAGGCAAAAGAACTAAATTCCAACCTGTGTAAGGGCAAATACCTTTTTGTTTTTCCCACAATCGCTTCAACTCTGCTAAGGTTACACTGCATTCTTGCTTTCTGTGTTTTGCAGACTTTCTCATCACTTTCAAGTGATAGCGAAAAGGAGAAAAATCATCTGTTCTAATTATGTCTCTTAAATAAGATGTATCTTTATTAATCTTGTCTCCAAAATTAATTAAACCTTTAAACTTTCCATAACATATTTTAGAACAAAAATGCTGTCTTCCTAACCTTTCGCTCCTATTAAATTCAGCTAGTCGCTTGGTAAATTCCTTGCTACAAGCTGGGTTCTGGCAAGTCACAACTACTTTTGATTCAGCCATAAAGAATAAAATCCACCTAGCTATAAGTTTACCAGGTGGATTCTATCTTTTATCTATAAGTGGAGCTTATGGGAATTGAACCCATGTCCGCAATGGGTATTGACCCCCCACTCATTCACAGGCTTAGCCTTTCTGATCCTCAAGGCGGGAAACGTTCATTATCCCGAACGCTAGGATGCTCTGGTTAAGTCTTAGCTAACAAGCCAACCAGAGAGACTTGCTAGAGCATCCGTTGGGGGTTGGTCTCTAGCCCTTAACGGAGTCAAACTAGAGACGCTCGAATCTGTTAGAGATTATTAGGCAGCTACTACAGCTTGCTTACGAGCAAAAGGTACGATGTTGTTCGCATTTACTTTTTTTTTGAGTCTTTGATTTTCGAGAGACGACTCACTCTCGACCTGAATCATAGAGCAGCTTTCGCCACCACGTCGAAACCGTTAAAGCCCCGTGTGGTTTATATATCTCATTATAATATGCAATTTTGAGATGTGCCACTCAGGATTTTAGATTTTAGATTTTGAATAGGGTTTTCTGGTTCATGCCAGTACTGCGGAGAAACACAAGGTGTCTTTGTGGGAACTTGGTTGTTGACCATCAATGTAGTTGGCGCATAGGGTGATGTCTTTGTAACCGTTTTCGTGCAAACACATGATAAATTCATCTCGCCCAAACCAGTGCAGAGGAAGCCACTGTAACTCTGTGGCAATGAGTTCTCCGTTTTTCCACTTTTCGTAGCGAATCACGCTCATGTTGAGTTGATTGAGCCAGTCGATGCGAGAAGTGATTTGCATCAAGATGATTGAACCATCCGGGCATTCAATGGGCGATCGCTGCCTGAGAATGTTCTCAGTCTTAAAATCTTCGATGGGCAATTCCAAATCAATGAAGATTCGACCCTGCGGTTCAAGGTGTTTTGCAAAAGCTTGCAGGGCGGCGACAGCAGCATTTCGCTTCTCTAGCAACATAAACGAACCGAAGGACACGACGATCGCCTTGAATTTGCCGCTTAGGTCAAGATTTTCTACATAACCATGATGGAGAACTGGTGTCAACCCCCTTTGCGTACAGTGCTGACGGCAAGAAGCAAGCATATCTTCTGAGGAATCAATGCCCTCAACGTTCAAATCAGCTTCTAGCAGCGGGATGAGTAGCCGTCCCGTCCCAACCATCGCCTCAAGAATTCTGCCACCAATTTTGGAAAGATGTTTGATGTAGTATGGAACGTCAGGATACTCTCCACCAATTGGCTTTGTGATGTCATAAACCTCGCTACACAGCGGTCCATATGCTGTCAGTGCCATCCAAAAAGCCTCCGTTGGTGAAAAAGCCCCAAAAACTAAAAATAGCTAATAGACATAGGAGTGAAAAACAATGTAGAGACGCGCCATGGCGCGTCTCTACAAGGATCGTAAACAAAGCACAATTAATTTCTGGAGATGTCTAATTGCTATCAAAATAACTAGCAATTAGCTATTCTTTATTTGCTATGAGCAATTTCCTAACCTAGTGCTTCGGCACCGCCGACAACTTCTAGGATTTGCTGGGTAATTGCGGCTTGGCGCGCTTTGTTGTAAGACAGCGTCAGGGAACCAATCAGATCTTTGGCGTTGTCGCTGGCATTGCTCATTGCTGTCATCCGCGCGGCGAGTTCGCTGGCGGCTGATTCTTGCAGCGCGCGCAACAGCTGGTTACTTAGATACAGAGGTAGTAATGAATCGAGAATCTGTACTGGATCTTGCTCAAAAATCATGTCGCGGGGCAAAGCACGGACTTGGGTAGCCACTTTCTCCCGTGTCACTTCAAATTGACCGCCGCGAGTTGTTAAGCGGAAGACTTCGTCATCCTGTGCTTCTAGACCTTGGCGGTCAAGGGGAAGCAGGGTTTGCACCACGGGACGAGAACTTACTAAGGAGACGAACTTGGTGTAGACAAGCTCAATCCGGTCTACGCTTTCTGACAAGAATAAAGAAAGCAGTTGGTCTGCAATGTTGGAGGCTTCAGCAGCGGTGGGAATTTGCTCTAAGCCAGTGAAGGTGGCGTCTATTGGCTGTTCGCGACGTTGGAAGTACTGACCGGCTTTGCGTCCGACGATGACAAATTTGTAGTCAAAACCTTCTGCCTTGAGTTCTTTGGTGCGATTTTCGGCACGCTTGATAATGTTGTTGTTGTAGCCGCCGCATAGACCGCGATCGCCTGAAATCACCAACAGCCCCACTGTCCTGACTTCCCGCTTTTTCAACAAAGGCAAGTCTACATCTTCAAACCGCAGACGGGTTTGCAAACCATACAGCACTGAAGCCAAGCGGTCAGCAAAAGGACGGGTAGCAATCACCTGTTCTTGGGCGCGACGTACCCGCGCTGCAGCTACCAGCCGCATGGCTTCTGTAATTTTTTGGGTATTTTTTACTGATTGAATGCGATCGCGTATTGCTTTTAAGTTAGCCATAATCTTTTACAAGAATTCAGAATTCACAATTCAGGAGTCAGGAGGAAGCTATTTTCTGACTTCTAACTCCTAACTCCTGTCTTATCTGTTGCCAAGAAGGTTTTGTATTCAGAATTTGGAAGTCAACAGAGAAATAAGATTTTTTTGCTGACTCCTGACTCCTGATTTACACTGTTGCTAAGAAGGTCTTCTTGTATTCGTTGATTGCTTCCTTCAAAGCTGATTCTTCTGTGTCGCCCAGTACTTTCTTGGTTTGTACTGATTCAGTGTACTGAGGTTTGCTGGTCTTTAAGTACTCGCGTAGTCCTTGGGTAAAAGCAGTGACTTTATCTACTGGGACGTCATCCAAATACCCGTTGATACCAGCGTACAGCAGAGCCACTTGCTCATATACGGATAGCGGCGCGTTTTGTGGCTGTTTCAAGAGTTCCCGCAAGCGCGCACCGCGTGCGAGCTGGTCTTGAGTTGCTTTATCTAGGTCAGAAGCAAATTGTGCGAAAGCTTGCAATTCGTCAAACTGCGCCAACTCCAGCTTCAACTTACCAGCAACTTTCTTCATTGCTTTGGTTTGAGCAGCAGAACCTACCCGCGATACGGAAATACCGGGGTTGATTGCGGGACGGACACCAGAGTTGAACAGGTCGGAAGACAGGAATATCTGACCGTCAGTAATCGAAATAACGTTGGTGGGGATATAAGCAGATACGTCACCTGCTTGAGTTTCGATGATTGGTAGGGCGGTCATGCTACCTGCACCTAATTCGTCACTCAGCTTAGCGGCACGTTCCAACAAACGGGAGTGGATGTAGAATACGTCTCCAGGATAAGCTTCGCGTCCGGGTGGACGACGCAGGAGCAAGGACATTTGACGATAAGCTTGAGCTTGCTTGGAAAGGTCATCGTAGATCACCAAGGTCGCCTTACCTTTGTACATGAAGTACTCAGCAATCGAAGCACCTGTATAAGGAGCCAAGAATTGCAGGGTGGCTGGGTCACTGGCGTTGGCGGCGACGACAACTGTGTAGTCCAGCGCGCCTTTTTCTTGTAATGTCTGCGCAACGTTCGCCACAGTCGAAGCTTTTTGACCGATCGCAACGTAGACACAGATCACGTCTTCAGATTTTTGATTGATGATTGTGTCAATGGCGATCGCCGTTTTTCCAGTTTGACGGTCACCGATAATCAATTCCCGTTGTCCCCGACCGACGGGAATCATCGCGTCGATGGCTGTGATACCAGTTTGCAGTGGTTCGTGTACAGAGCGACGAGCCACAATACCTGGTGCTGGAGATTCAATCAAACGAGTTTCTGTGGTTTTAATGTCTCCCTTGCCATCAATTGGACGACCCAAACCATCTACAACTCGTCCAACCAAGGCTTCTCCCACAGGTACTTCAGCAATTCTGCCAGTGGCGGTTACGGAGCTACCTTCTTGAATATCACGACCTTCGCCCATCAGCACCGCACCGACGTTGTCTTCTTCCAAGTTCTGGACGATGCCAATTGTGCCGTCTTCAAATTCTAATAGCTCGCCAGCCATAGCCTTGTCTAGACCATAGATACGAGCAATACCGTCACCTACTTGCAGAACGGTACCAACGTTAGCCACTTTGACTTGTTGGTCGTATTGTTCTATCTGCTGCTGAATAATGTTGCTAATTTCGTCGGGTCTGATGCTAATTGCCATTTGTCTATCTTCTTTTATTGCGAGACGGAACGAGGATGGAATTATGAATGATGAATGCCAGCGAGCATCCATCATTCATGATAAACAATTGATAATTTTTCTAAGCGCCACTTAAACGTAAAGAGATGCGGCGCAGTTGACCCCGTAAACTGGCGTCAATAACTTGAGAGCCTACTCTAATGATGACACCACCAATTAACTCGCGATCAATTTTGGTCTCTAATTCCACCTCGCGAGCATTCGTCAGTGCGATCACCCTATCTTTTACAGCTTGTTGCTGAGCTTCTGTGAGGGGAACAGCAGAAATCACTTCTGCCAGAGCAATTTGTTTAAGTTGCCGCAATAGCACCAAATATTGCTGAAAAATCGCTTCCAGCAATATAATGCGCTTTCTATCTACCAGCAGCAGCAAAAAATTGCGCAAGTATGGGTTAGCGCCATCACCGAGAACACGATTGATGACTGCCTTTTTGTCTTCTGACGAGACAAACGGGTTAGCAATAAAGTTTCGCAACTGCTCGCTTTCTGAAAGTAAGCTCAGTAAAGAACGCACATCTTCACCGAACTGATCTGTCAGATTTTTGGACTGTGCGACTGACATCAACGCCTCTGCATAAGGCACCGCTACTTCGGCTGTTGCTACATTACTTGTCATGAGTTGCCTCCTAGTAGCGCTATGCTGCGGTCAATTAATGTATGTTGAGCATCGTCAGCAATTCCAGTCCGTAGTTCTGACTCAACTTTCTGCAGTGCTAAAGCGACGACTCTTTGCCGCAGTTGGGCGATCGCTTTTTCCCGTTCTGTGTTCAAGTCAGACGCTGCTGTTTCCCGTAGACGTTCAATCTCAACAGCTGTTTGAGCCAGTATAGCTTCTCTTGCTTTCTGGGCGTTTTCTTGGGCTGCTTTTTTGATTTTTTCTGCCTCTGCTTGAGCTTGCGCCAACTTTTGTTGCTGCTCTGCTAAGGCTGCTGCTGCATCTTTGGCGCGTTGCTCTGCGGTTTTAATCGCAGTTGCAATCCGTTCACGGCGTTCTTGGAGCGTATTGCCTAAAACTCTCCGCCCAAAGATAAACAGCACACTAATAATAATGGCAAGGTTAATTAGGTTTGTTTCTAAAATATTAGTATTTAGACCAAAACCTCCTTCACCTGCTGCCTCTGTCAATTCACCTCCGACGGCGGTTGCTTCTGCCATCAACAGTAAAAAAGTCCCCATCTTCTTCCATCCACTACTGCGCTGCCAAAGCTGTCTGTTGTCTTAGTTGTTCGTTGTTAGTTGTTCGTTGTTATTCACTACTAACTACTAACCACTAATAACTAATAAGTGTTTTGTTTTTTAGCGCTGACCTACTAGATCTGCTCCTAAAAGCTTTTCTAGTATTTGGCGACTGAGTCCGTCTACCTCTTGCTCTAGTGAAGCAAGAGCCTGCTGTTTTTGCTGTTCTATTTCACTAGCTGCTTGTTCTCTTTGTGCTTGAGCTTCTCTTTGTGCATCGGCTGTCTTTTCGGCGGCAATTTTCTGAGCTTGAGCTTGAGCATCAGCAATCACTGTTTGTGCTTGCCGTCTTGCTCCTGCTAATTCTTGCTCGTATTGCTGCGCCAATTTCTCAGCTTTTGACAAGCGTTCTTGCGCCTCTAATTGATTGTTGCGGACATATTCATTCCGCTCATCAATTGCTTTGCCTAGAGGTTTGTAGAAAATCGCGTTCAAAATTATAGCTAAAAGTAGAAATTGGATCGCCATCAAAGGCAGGGTAGCATCTAAGTCAAACAGCCCTCCTTCTTTGGCAACCTCTTCTACAGCAAATAAGGCTGTCCAGTGTATCATGGTTGCTTGTTCCTCTCTATTAGTTTCGCCCTGAGTAATGAAGTACTCAAAAGTTCTGATCAATGAGTCCTGAGTTGTGAGGCAGGAAGAATAAGCTCCTCAGCAATGCCACTTGCGTGACTTGCAACGGCAGTTGCCGTCTTAATGGTGGGGGAACCACGCTCCTATGCTACAAGGTCGGGAACCTCCAAGGGCGCCCTGGCTCCCCAAGGACGCATTGCCTTGGGAAATCCTTAGCGCTGGACTCTTCACACAGTGGCTCCTCAGCACTCAGTACTCAGCACTTATGAGGTACTCAGTACTCAGTACTCAGCACCTAGTTATGCGAAGGGGTTAGCAAACAGTAGGACTAGAGCAACCACTAGACCGTAGATGGTTAGCGCTTCCATGAACGCCAAGCTTAACAGCAAGGTACCGCGAATTTTACCTTCTGCTTCTGGCTGACGAGCAATACCTTCTACAGCTTGACCTGCTGCATTACCTTGACCAATTCCAGGACCAATAGCAGCCAAACCTACAGCAAGAGCAGCAGCTAAAACGGAAGCAGCAGAAATCAATGGATCCATGTTATTCTTTCCTTGTTTACTGAATGGATAAGGGTTTTGAACGTTTTATTTTGTCAGAAAGTCGTTTGTCATTTGTCCTTCGTCATTGGTTTTCAATTAATGACTTATGACTCATGATTCATGACTAATGACCATGCTCTTCGCCACCATGATGGTCTTCTATCGCTTCACCGATGTAAGCAGCAGCCAAGGTGGCAAAAATCAGTGCTTGGATGGCGCTGGTAAATAATCCCAAAGCCATCACTGGCAGAGGAACGAATAAAGGTACCAGTAGTACCAGCACTCCAACAACCAGTTCGTCTGCCAAGATGTTACCGAATAAACGGAAACTTAGGGAAAGGGGCTTTGTGAAATCTTCAATAATTTTGAAAGGCAACATAAAAGCCACTGGTTGGACATAGTTGCCAAAGTACCCTAAACCCTTTTTGCTGAATCCTGCGTAAAAATACGCTAATGATGTCAACAATGCCAAGGCAACAGTTGTGTTGATGTCGCTGGTGGGAGCTGCTAGTTCACCTTCAGGTAGGTGAATCAGCTTCAAAGGAACAAGTGCTCCTGCCCAATTTGACACAAAAATGAACAAAAACAAAGTGCCAACAAATGGCACCCAAGGGCGGTATTCTTTCTCGCCAATCTGGTTTTTCGCCAAATCCCGAATAAATTCTAGGGCATACTCCATGAAGTTCTGTATCCCACTCGGAATTCGCTTGATGTTACTGCTTGCAGCGATGGAAACTAACACCAGCAAGCCAATCACTAACCAGGAGGTGAGAAACACCTGCCCATGCAGTTTTAAATTGCCAATTTGCCAGTACAGTTGCTTTCCCACTTCCAATTCTGCAAGGGGAACAGAATTGAAGATGTTCAGAAAATTCAGCATTTTCTTGACCTACCTATCATTTCTCCAATCTTACCTGGAGAAGTGGAGCGAGTTTGCGGCGTGGATATTCCAAAGGGACTTTCCGAGGTGGATTTTCCTTTCGGAAAACTTCGGTTAAGAAAGCTCGCGCTCGCGTGAGCCTTTTATGGTTGCCGGAGCTTTGGCTAGTCAGAGACAAATGCCAACCTAACTACGTAGATGATCAGCGTTGCTTTGTAGGTAAGGAATCCCAAAAATATGGGCAATATTTGCAGTTGATTCCACCGCGATGCTAGTAGAATGATCGCTACTAGTAGCGCTAACCGAGTTTTACTCAACTGATTTTTTTCTCTACCCAAACGCTCAACATCTTTTGCCAACATCCTCAAGTAAACCACACCTGTACACGCCCCAAGCAAATAATTTAGGGCAATGTTTAGGGAATAGAAAATCCAAACAGAGATAAATACAACCCCTGTCAAGACAAGAGTGATGAGCAACAACTCTTGGTAGAGTTTATAGAACTCCTGCATAGAGCTTGCTGGTTCTGTGTCCTCAAAACCAGGTTGAGCATCTTGTCGTATTGTCGGTGTGGGATCAGTTGATTCGTCTGACAAGCTCACGGGACTCGAAACCAGTACAGCTAATTATGTTGACTGCATTTTCAGCCAGCTGAATCATATCACGAACAGGTAACATTACTTTAGAAAAAAACAATTAACTTATTCTCACCAAAAAAAGGACAGGGACAGATACACCAAGTACAAAACAGATACACCAAGTACAAAAACGATTTATGACACGGAATATACGGAATATAAGGATAAATAGGATAAATCCATACCCTATCCCTAATTCCTGAAATTCCGTGTTGTCAGTTGTGGGGAGATGAGGAGTCGCACCCAGAGAAAAGCCGATTATCTCTTAATTTATATTCTACCTTTTACCTTCTGGTGTGCGCCGTTGGTGTTTTGGGAGTTTGTTTCTCAACTTGGTGTCAACAAAATCAGCTGTTGCTTGAGGAGCGTTCTCACCGCATCCAAACCCAGTTGCGAGCCTGCCAAAATCCCTCCTACTGTTGAGTGACCATCGCACTTTTGTAAAAACTCCAACTCCAGTGGCGATAAATTCACAATCTGGTAATCGTAGTTAAAGACACACTGACTCGGAAAACCATCTATACAAGGATTTCGCTCAGCAATGGCTGCCAGTATGGCATCATCAACTGACCAGTCAGCTTTGGGTAGAGGCGGACGACTCAGGAAAAACTCGTAGTGAGTGACTTCTGGGTCTAATAATTCTATCAGGCGGTACGAAGCGCGATTGGCTTTGCCTGTGCCCCTTGGGCAATCGCCTAACCCTTGTGCCCTTTCCATCAACTCTGGCGCTTTGCCCAAAAGTCTGTCTAATTGCCAAAAACCAGGATTTGAGAAACCAACAAAATCCAATCCTGAAGCATCAATCAGTTCAAACAACGTCTCAATGTTGTAATCTATTTCCTGGGGATGCACGTACATATCCGCAAAGTTTTCATCCCGTTGATTTTCCAAAGACCAACGTTCTCGCTCACGCTTGACAATACGGTTATTTTCTGGTAAAGCAGCAAAGATTTGCCGACCGACCTGAACACCATCACGATAATCACCGCGCTTGTCACCTTGGAGGAGGGCGATCGCCTTTTGCATCAGTTGAATTTCCCAGCGCCCCAACTCACCGTAGACAAAGATGTGCATCAAACCGCCTGGGGCTAACTTCTTTGCCAAGGCTTGAATACCGCGAATTGGGTCGCTCAAGTGATGCAACACACCGACGCAGTTGATAAAATCAAACTCACCCGGTAACTGTTCCACATCATACAAACTGAGGTGATGAAACTGAACGCGGTTTGCACCGGAACGTTGACAGCGTTCTTTAGCAACTTCCAAAGCCTTGGTACTGAGGTCAATTCCGACAACAGAAGCCGCAGGATTAAGGTGAACAAGGTATTCCGTTCCCACACCCGTACCGCAGCCTGCGTCTAAAATGCGGATGTCTTGTTTTTGGGGTTTTTGACCTGTACAGAAATTATAGGCAGCCAACCAATTCCAGCGCCAGTTATAGCCTGGAGGTGGTTCATCCAGCAGAGGTTCTGGGGGAAAGGGGTAGGTGTTGTAGAGTTTGGCAACAGCAGCGCTAACGGTTTGAGAATCGGACATAGTCAGGATAATGGCAGCATTTCTGAGTTTAGCGAATGCTGGGTACTTACGGTAGCTTAAAGAATTTCTGGCGTTGCTGAATTGAGGTATGAAATTTTCTTCCTTTAATTTTCAAAACCCTTATCTTTGCGACGCCAGTCGCCTGGCTGTCGGGAAACCCTCCTGCATAGCGCTGGCTCGCCTTTGCGACTTTGCGCGAACCTAAATTCATACTTGGAATCAGCAACGCCGAATTTCTTTTGGTTCTTGTGGGATGGGCGTCTCGCCCGTCTGTATTTTTGGGTGGATGTCTGTATTTTTGGGCGGACAAGATGTCCACCCCACAAGAAGCATAGCTTTACTGACAATGCTTACGTTAAACAAGTTTTTTAGGGGAATTTAGGTTAAGAAAAACTGCAATGCTAGACCGCATCTTTGCGAGCAACTACCATGATGTGAGCACTCATTCCTAACATAGAGGGTTCAGTTTCTATCCAACGGATGGCTTCTAGAAGGCGTTGACGCCGACTTGACTCATTCCAATGTTGGGAAAAGTTTTGCAGTAACCAACCTGGTCCTTCGATCGCTAATGTTGTTTCATAATAGAAACCCGCTTCTTCAACTTCTGCTCTAAGTTCTTCAGGATGATGCAAAAACGCTGTTGTAAAGTAAGCTGGATGGTTATTTGGATTGCGGTGTTGACCATCAGCTAAATCCTGTTGAACAATCCAGGGCAAACTCTGGATCATCGAGATATCCCTGAACTAACCCGTCTAAGGTCGAAGCAAAGCGAGAAATTCCCACAGCAAAGACAAGACCTCCAGTCTTTAAAATACGACGAGCTTCACGCAAAGCAGCCACACGCTCTGTGCTCTCAGTTAAGTGATACAAAGGTCCAAGGAGGAGAACTGCATCAACGCTTTGGTCTGCGCGATTGAGTTGACGAGCATCGCCAACTGCCTGCACTAGCTAGAGGATAATCTTGTTGAGCTTGAGAAAAACTCTGGGCTTGCTCAATGTGTAAAGGAACCGCATCAATGAGATGGACTTCATAGCCTTGCTGTGCTAGCCAATAAGAATAGACACCAGCACCACCGCCAACATCAAAAATCACTGCAGGTGGACAAGGCAGGTAGCGGCTGAGAAGTTCTTGGGTTCGCACGAGTTCCAGTAAACCTGTACCTCTTGATAAACGCTCTTGCTCCTGACCACTTGCGTAATGAGTTAACGCCTCATCTGAAAGCTCTGTGTGTAACTCAGATGAATTTGACATCCTGTCTCCTAATGACAAAAGCGGTCTTATTATCAATTAAACTGCCTATGGTGGTTGAGTTTTCATGTAGTAGGGTGCGTTATGGACAGAGCGTCCTAACGCACCAAAAATCTCGGATGGTGCGTTACCCTGCGGGATAACACACCCTACAAAACTGAATCATGTGTACTTTCTTTAATGCTGTACCCTATCCCATATCTCCTTGCTGTAGTCTGTTCCCTAGAGGATGTACTTTTGTTAAAAAATGATACAAATCTTAAAGTTATTCTCAGAGAAGCGGCAGCATCTGCTTTAAGATTTGATACATTTATACTATAGTTTCGACACAGTTCTTAATAAAGCCACAGAGAAATCGCAAAACGTTCTAATCTAAAAGCTGACTGGGTTAATTTTTTTTGGCAGTCTTGAGGTGGCAGTCGGAACGCATAACGGCACCGATGTGTCAAGCCTAAAATCAACCCAGACTTAACACAAAAAAAATATGATGGGAGTTTTACAAATCCGATGAGTGTTAAGGCAAGTGGTGGAAGCTCAGTTGCACGCCCGCAACTATATCAAACCCTAGCTGTATCAACAATTTCCCAAGCAGAACAGCAAGACCGCTTTCTGGGATCAGGGGAACTCAATGAACTGGCAAGGTATTTTGCATCTGGTGTCAAGCGTCTTGAAATCGCCCAGACGCTCACGGAAAATTCTGAGATTATTGTCTCCCGTGCTGCCAACAGGATTTTTGTGGGTGGTTCGCCAATGGCTTTTTTGGAAAAGCCCAGGGAACCAGAATTGGTGCCGGTTGCTGCAGGATCGGAAGTTAGAGAGGGGATGAAACTAGGAACCGTCACCTACGTAGAAACTCGTGGTGGTTTCTTAGAAAATTTGCGATCTATCTTTAACTCTTCGCCCAGTGGTCCGACTCCTCCGGGTTTCCGACCAATTAACATTGCGCGTTATGGTCCGGCAAATATGGCGAAGAGCCTGCGGGACTTGTCGTGGTTTTTGCGCTACGCTACGTATGCGATTGTGGCTGGTGACCCCAACATCATCGCTGTCAACACACGTGGTCTGCGAGAAATTATTGAGAACGCTTGTTCCGGTGAAGCCACAATTGTCGCTTTACAGGAAATGAAAGCAGCGGCAATTTCCTATTTCCGTAGAGATGCTGAGGCAACAGAAATTGTGTCTCAGTACATGGATGTTTTGATTACAGAATTCAAAGCACCCACCCCTTCGGGTAAACTGCGCCAACGTCCCTCTGGCGACCAACAAGGTTTGCAACTGCCCCAAATTTACTTTAATGCGGCAGAACGGCGTCCCAAGTATGTGATCAAGCCTGGGTTGTCAGCATCTGAGAAAAATGAAGCAGTCAAAGCGGCATATCGGCAAATCTTTGAGCGCGATATCACTCGTGCTTACAGCCAGTCCATATCTGACCTGGAATCGAAGGTGAAGAATGCCGACATCTCTGTAAAAGAGTTTGTCCGCCGCCTTGGCAAATCTCCCTTGTATCGGAAACAATTTTACGATCCATTTATCAACAGCCGCGCCCTAGAGCTTGCTTTCCGTCACTTCTTAGGACGGGGACCAAGTAGCCGGGAGGAAGTGCAAAAATACTTTGATATTGTTTCCCGAGGCGGTTTGCCAGCTTTAATCGATGCTTTGGTAGATTCTCAGGAATATTCTGACTACTTTGGCGAAGAAACAGTACCCTACATCCGGGGTCTGGGTCAAGAAGCACAAGAATGCCGCAACTGGGGACCACAGCAAGACCTGTTGAACTACAGTGCGCCCTTCCGCAAAGTACCTCAGTTTATCACACTGTTTGCTGATTACGAGCAGCCATTGCCCGACCAGCATCCCTATGGTTCTGGGAATGACCCGTTGGAAATTCAGTTTGGGGCAATTTTCCCGAAAGAAACTCGTAACCCCAGCACCCGTCCAGCTCCTTTTGGTAAGGATACCAAGCGTATCCTAGTTCACCAAGGACCTGGTATCAATAACCAAAACAGCAATCCTAGGGCGCGAGGTGAGTTTCCTGGTACTCTGGGTCCCAAGGTATTCCGGTTGGATCAACTGCCTGGGACAAGAGGTAGAAAATCACCCACTGGAGTCAGTGTTAAATTCTCTGAAAGCTCCACACAAGCGTTGATTCGCGCAGCTTACTTACAAGTATTCGGTCGCGATGTTTACGAAGGTCAGCGCTTGAAGGTGCAAGAGATTAAGCTGGAAAACGGCGAAATTTCTGTACGGGAGTTTATCCGTGCTTTAGCTAAGTCGGATTTATTCCGCAAGCTGTACTGGACTCCGCTTTATGTGTGTAAGGCGATTGAGTACATCCACCGCCGCTTGTTAGGTCGTCCTACCTACGGTCGCCAAGAAAACAACAAGTATTTTGACATCGCCTCCAAGAAGGGCTTCTACGCAGTCGTTGATGCCATCATTGATACTCCAGAGTACAGTGAGGCTTTTGGTGAAGATACAGTTCCATACGAACGGTATCTGACTCCTGGTGGTGTTGCGTTGCGACAACTGCGTGTTGGTAGTATCCGTGAGGATGTCGGCGCGAAAGTTGAGAAGGAAGAAACTCCACGGTTTGTGGAATTAGGCACCGTTCAAGAAGTACGGACCGAACCCGATATTCAGTTCCGTATTAACCAAGGTGTCACCAAGAAGCGCGAACAAACGAAAATCTTTAAGTTGGTCGCAGGAACTAATGATAAAGTCGCTGTAGACACTGTCATCGGTGCTGCTTATCGCCAGATTTTCGAGCGCAATATTGAACCCTACATCGCCCAGAACGAATTTACGTCGCTAGAAAGCAGGCTGGGGAATGGTGAAATCACTGTTAAGGAATTTATTGAAGGTTTGGGTAATTCTAACCTTTACCTGAAAGAGTTCTACACGCCATACCCGAACACTAAGGTCATCGAACTGGGAACCAAGCACTTCTTGGGACGTGCGCCAGTTGACCAAGCAGAAATCCGCAAGTATAACCAGATACTCGCAACCCAAGGGCTTCGCGCATTTATTGCGGCGTTGGTAAGTAGTCAGGAGTATGGGCAAGCGTTTGGTGAAGATACGGTTCCTTACAACCGTTTCCCGACGTTACCCGCGGCGAACTTCCCGAATACTCAGAAGCTGTACAACCAGCTCACCAAGCAGAATAATGATTTGGTGGTTCCCAGCTTTGAGCCAGTGAAGCCCCGCATGAATAGCGCGAACACACCAATTTTGGCGAAGGCGATCGCAGATTTGGCAGCGAAAGCACGAGAAATTGACAAGACCAAGCCGCTGTTTATTGAACTCGGTCGTTCCTACAACGATGGTCGCGGACAGTCCGTGGAAGTGGGTGTGGGTACAAGCCGCCGCAAACCTGCACGCATTTACCGCGTCACGACAGGTGCAAATCAAGCTGAAACGCAGCAGGCAATCAACGCTATTTACACTCAGGTACTGGATGTGTTTAGCGGTCAAGTTCCTGACTACTTCCGCCGTACGGATTTAGAAAGCAGACTGCGCAATGGGGAAATTTCCGTACGCGAGTTTGTTCGTGAGCTTGCTAGCTCGGATATCTATCGTAAGCGTTTCTACACCCCCTATCCCAACACCAAGGTGATTGAATTCCTCTTCCGTCACCTGTTGGGACGCGCACCCGCTACCCAAGCCGAGATTCGCCAGTACAACAAACTGCTGGCAGATAGCGGTTTAAAAGCGGCTGTAGAGGCGATCGTCAACAGCTTAGAGTACGCCCGCTACTTTGGTGAAGACGTAGTGCCTTATGGTCGCTTCCCATCCCTACCTGCTGGTAACTACCTCGGTAGCGTGCAGGCGGCGGCTGACTTGGTCAAGCAGTCTTGGTCTAGCCTATCTCCGTCTGTGATTACCGGACGGTCTAGCCTGCGATAAAGCCAAGAGACGGGAATAAGCAAGATGAGGAGGATGAGGAGGGCGTTACTTCCTCATCTCCTCTAGCTTCTCCTGTGCCTTTGCAACCTTTCTTAACATTGCTTTCAGATTTCGGGCACGACAGTAAACATGAAAAGGAATATTACAAAGTGTTAAGAGCAGTCATATTTCCTCAACATAATGCCCGAAAATAATTCCGGAAGGTAGTTGAGTTTTGAAGCTTGTGTACTAGCCATTACTCAAGCAGACTCGGAATGTACTAGTCGCAGCAGTTATTTGGCTGTTGTGTCTAAAAAAACGAGAAAATAAGCTCAGTGAACCTATAAAGTCGCACCACTTTAACTAAATCCTGGTTTCATTAGTACTGGAGGAATGCATTAATGAGTATCGTCACGAAAGCCATCGTGAATGCTGATGCAGAAGCACGCTATCTCAGCCCTGGCGAATTGGATCGGATTAAGAGCTTCGTTACCACAGGTGAGCGTCGCCTCCGCATCGCTCAAGTTTTGACAGACAACCGGGAGCGGATTGTTAAGCAAGCAGGTGACCAACTGTTCCAAAAGCGTCCTGATGTTGTCTCTCCTGGTGGCAACGCTTACGGTACAGAACTGACCGCTACTTGTCTACGCGACCTAGATTATTACCTCCGTCTCGTTACCTACGGTATCGTTGCTGGTGATGTCACCCCCATCGAAGAAATTGGTATTGTGGGTGTTCGTGAAATGTACAAGTCTCTCGGCACTCCTATCGAGGGTGTTGCTGAAGGTGTTCGTGGTCTAAAGAATGTTGCTGCTTCCCTGTTGTCTGGCGAAGACGCTAGTGAAGCTGGCTCTTACTTCGACTACCTAGTCGGTGCTATGCAGTAAGGTGAAGTTATTTCCCTGCTGAAACTGAAGTAATGCAATAAGGTTGGAAATAAGGAATTAACAACATGGCTCAAGACGCAATCACCTCTGTCATTAACTCTGCAGACGTTCAAGGTAAGTACCTGGATACTGGTGCTCTCGAGAAGCTAAAGAGCTACTTCTCAACTGGTGAACTGCGCGTACGTGCTGCTACTACCATCGCAGCTAACGCATCTGCAATTATCAAAGAAGCTGTAGCTAAGTCCCTGCTATACTCTGACATTACCCGTCCCGGTGGTAACATGTACACCACCCGTCGCTATGCTGCTTGCATCCGCGACTTGGATTACTACCTCCGCTATGCCACCTACGCTATGTTGGCTGGCGATCCATCCATTTTGGATGAGCGTGTACTGAACGGTTTGAAAGAAACCTACAACTCCTTGGGTGTACCCATTGGTGCTACTGTACAAGCTATTCAAGCTGTCAAAGAAGTGACCGCTAGCTTGGTAGGTCCTGATGCTGGTAAGGAAATGGGTGTTTACTTAGACTATATTTCCTCTGGCTTAAGCTAAGAGCTAGGTTGCGCTTAATAATTTAAGTGCGGCTTTCTTAAGGTCTGGAAATCAATCGTGAGTGCTAGAACGTTTAATCGCTTATCTTGCTAAATATGATGTGTGATGAGTGTTAGCGGTCTGGTATTGACGCCTGATTTCCAGCCTTTGAGTGATTAGATAAAAATATGCACTCACAGTTTTGAAATAAGAAAGTTTCCACAGTCACTTATAGGAGATTAACAACCACATGGCACGGTATTTTAAAATTACTGCTTGTGTTCCTAGCCAAACCCGCATTCGTACCCAACGCGAACTACAAAATACTTACTTCACCAAACTCGTTCCCTACGAAAACTGGTTCCGCGAACAGCAACGCATTCAAAAAGCGGGCGGCACAATCGTTAAGGTAGAATTGGCTACTGGCAAGCAAGGAGCCAATACTGGGTTGCTGTAATTCGTTTAAACCGAATACGAATTGTAGGGAGTTGTGAAGAGGTCGATTTGACCTCTTTTTTGTTGCTTGTATGAATTGATTTGCTCAGATTCCCGACTTCTTCAAGAAGTCGGGAATCTTGTTGTTCACGAATGGACATGATGAAAGACTACTGGGCTTCTAAATTTGTCTGGAGTTGAATTTCTTTGTTTTTTCTTGACGAAAGAAGTGGTAAAAGCCCAAACTCTTGGCGAATGTCTAACAAAGAGCGCTCAAGTAGCGGTTCAAAGTCAAAAAACGGATAGTACTTCCGTGATCCGCGAGTCTTGAACCACATCATAACTAACTCTGGCAAGAATCGCGGCAATACTGCCAATATCGAACCATACAACCATAGTAAACCTTGGCGCTTCACCAAGTCGTCATACATCACGTCTACTGCCGGGTTCTTGCGATCGCGCAACCAGTCTCGAAACTTGTAGTCAGTGGCAACAAAGGTCAGAGGCAGCAGTTTTAATTCATCATACATATCGGTATCGCAGCCAAATACGACATGGCTGGCATCATGAGCCAGCATGATTTTGGCGAAATCCGGCGGCATCTGATTTGGATGGGTAAAATCCGGGTTCGCGGCGTAATACTCCTCCAGTCCTTGTCGTAGGGTCTGAGTGCTGTTTTTCTCGGTATATTGAGGACGAGTGCGTTGAATCATAATCTGCACCAACTATTTACGATACTTTAAAGTATCGTAAATTAAATGCCAGTATCAAGTCTGTTGATAATTATTTGAAGAAAAAAATTCTTTCGTCATTGCATGAATGATTCCGTTAAAAAACAACCTGGAAGACCGCGCAGTGCTGCTTCTCATCAAGCCATCCTCCAGGCTACCCTTGACTTATTGGCGAAAATAGGGTACGAACGTATAACCATTGATGCGATCGCCGCTCATGCTGGTGTCGGCAAAACCACAATCTACCGACGGTATCGTTCCAAAGAAGAACTAGTCGCAGATGCAATTGAGACTCTTCGAGAAGAAATAGAGATTCCTGATACAGGTACGGTTGGGGGAGACTTGGACTGCATTATTGAGAGTGCGGTGAAAACGACTCTTACACCTTTGGGTCGTCAAATTCTTGCTATGATTATCGGCGCTGCTTCCAGCAGTCCCCAATTTGCTCAAGTTTATTGGACAAAATACCTCAAGCCAAGACGCCAAGCTTTTCACGTTGTGATTGAACGCGCTAAAGCAAGACATGAAATTCCAGCAGATACAGACAGTGATATGGTTTTTGACCTTATGAGCGGAATCATGCTTTACGCACTGGTTTTCGAGCCTACTGATGAGCCAGTGGAAGCATACATACGCCGCGCCATTGGTCTTATCCTTAAACGGGAATAAGTATACGTGAGTTCTCACCGACCTCTCCCACCCAACCTCCCTCTCCTACAAGGAGAGAGAGGAGCTACCTAAAAATCAATACCGTTCAGATAAGACCAAAACCCTTATCAGGGACACAATGTAGAGACGTGCCATGGCACGTCTCTACACTACGTAATTTTTTACACATCAACCTTAACTGAACCGTATTGACGTAAAAATGGGATTTTTAAGCCTCTCCCCTTGTAGGGGAGAGGTTTGGAGAGGGGTCAAATCAGGATACATCGAAGTTACGTTAAATATAGAGAATTACCACACGCTACACCCTAGACTCAATCTCAAAAGTCATCTCTTGTTTGAGTGCAAGTTGGTATCATTAACGTCAACTCTCAACGATGACATCTTACACCTTAAGTTATATTAATCGTGAATCTCCGCCGTTTGATTCCATTATTTGATGACTCCGTGTCCAGCTGGGCATTAGAGGCGCGTTTATTGCGCTGGTTAACACTGGTTTGGCTGTTTGTGGGGTTAGTCATGCTATTTTCGGCATCCTATGCTGTAGCTGATGTTCGTCATCATGATGGACTGTACTACTTTAAGCGTCAAATTTTATGGGTGCTAGTAGGTTTAATAGTATTCAACATAGTTGTTCATTTGCCCTTGCGTAGCATTTTGGGCATATCCCATTGGTTTGTGATACTGCTGTTAGGTTTGATTTTCCTGACGTTAATACCAGGACTAGGAAGGAAGGCTTTTGATGCATCTCGCTGGATAGCTCTAGGACCGATTCCAATTCAACCGTCTGAATTAATTAAACCGTTTTTGGTGCTGCAAAGTGCGCGACTTTTTGGTCAGTGGGAAAAACTGAGTTCGCGCGTTCGCTTCTTTTGGCTGGGTATTTTTGGTCTTGTCATTCTAGGTATTTTAGCGCAGCCCAACTTGAGTACAACAGCATTGTGCGGCATGACGATTTGGCTGATTGCCCTTGCTGCTGGGTTACCTTACAAGTACTTGGGAGGAACGGCAGTTGGGGGAGTGTTGTTGGCAGGACTCAGTATCAGTATCAAAGAATATCAGCGTAAGCGAGTGTTGTCATTCCTCAATCCTTGGGCTGATGCAACTGGGGATGGCTATCAACTGGTACAAAGTTTGCTAGCGGTGGGTTCTGGTGAAAAATGGGGCGCTGGGTTTGGGCTTTCCCAACAAAAGCAGTTTTATTTACCAATTCAGGACACTGATTTTATTTTTGCGGTGTTTGCTGAGGAATTTGGCTTCGTTGGTGGTGTGGTGCTGTTGCTACTACTAGCTTTATACGCCACCCTAGGATTAATTGTAGCCCTTAAGGCTAAGCATCCAGTGTATCGGTTGGTGGCGATCGGCGTGACAGTTTTGATGGTGGGACAATCATTACTTCATATTGGCGTTGCGACAGGTGCTTTGCCAACGACTGGTTTGCCATTGCCCATGTTTAGTTATGGTGGGAATTCAATGATTGCCAGTTTGCTCGGAGCTGGTTTACTGATTCGCGTCGCACGCCAGAGTAGTGAAGCGGAAGTCGTACCGTTGCGGGAAGAGACTGAGAAGAGGCGGAAACGGCGGCTGTTTCAGAAAAATAAGGTTTGACAAGAAAGAACTCACAAATGTAGAGACGCGCCATGGCGCGTCTCTACAACCCAGAACTCAGAACTCAGGATCATCGTTCTGTAGGACTGGGCGACGAGGAGGGTGGGGGAAACACCACACCAAATCAAAGATTTGGTAGAAATACACGTCTTACTTTTCAGGGTATCTGGAAAACCTCGCTTCTATTTCTCTCTCCACCTCTGGCTAACCCTCCCCTAAGAGGGGAGGGAAGAGGAGCAGCTTTTATTACTGAGAGAGACGCAAGAATTTTGGGTTGTAGAGACGCGCCATGGCGCGTCTGTACATTTGTGATTAGATTTTTTGTGGACTTTTCTACATGACGTGAAAAGTCAGAAATACACGTAGGGTGGGCAATGCTCAGCAAAACCCAGATATAACCCAGATCTAGTGAGCATTGCCCACCCGAAAGATACTTAACTTTTTGCAAAAATCAAACGGGATTGGTATAGCAATTGAACCCTCTCCGCTCTAAAGAGACGGAGAATCACGCCACATCCCCACCTAGCTTGTCGTCCTTATTGACTATCTGGCTAGGGGTTAGTAGCTCGTTGGAAACCCGCTCCGAGGGAGAATCAGACTGCCTACGTTCAGACGTGCCTACTTGTTCGCGGGTTAAATAACGTTGGTATGCCTCCAACAGGACTGGTTCCAGTCCCGAATATGCATTGAACATATCCTGCAACACCAACTTGTTCTGATTTACATATCTACTCAAAAATGCACTGAACAAATCACGATGATGTTCTGGGATGCCAGTACAATCCCGGTGAACTCGTTGAGACAAGGACTTTTTGATGCGCGTCCCGTCCAAGTGAGTTTGGGAAAGCGCAGTTGTTTGAGTAGAAAACTTGATAACTGACCCGCCAGCGTTTTCAGCTTTACGAACCAGTTCGGATTGCACAAAACCAGGAGATTTGGCAGAAATAGCCTTACCATAACGTTTTTGCCATCCCTTTACTGAGATGTTCTCAGTTTTTATGTGCTTGCCATGCCGCAAAACTTCGTTAACAACACGACGATTTTGAGACTTGGCATAAGCTGCTTTTCGTCGTTCTAGTTCCCGTTTCTTGTTTGCTGCTTTAAGATAGTTGCTAGATTTCTTCCATTGAGCCTTTCCTTTTTTAACCTTCCCCTTCTTGACAATGGTCTTACGTCCCCTTCTCGCTTTGAAGTTAGGTTCAAAGTTGTCAGGATTATTGGCACGTTGGGAACGTTGCATTTGTCTTTGCAGTTTGGTTATCTCATGTTGAAATGTCGGGACTTTTTCTGCAAAAGGCAGTAGCTCAGCATGGTCATCACTAACAAACGCAATGTTGGAAATGTTCAAATCCAAGCCAATCAGCCCATCAGAAACGTAGTTTTGAGGTTTTTGATACGGGCTACCTTCATTAACTAACTGAGCATACCAACGACGTTTACCATTCAAAATACGCCACAACAAGCGCACATATTTAACTGGAGATTCAAGACCATATCGAATAACTGGGTTACTTGGGTCAATGATTGGCTTCAGTTTAAGACTGCCCCAAACTAAACAATCGTCTTTCCATCTCAGCCCCTGCTTATTCGTTTTACCTTCTACTGAACGAAACCTACTTGGTACTTTGTAACGAACATCACGAGCCAGTCCAAGCATAACTCGTTCACTGGCTTTGAAAGCACGGGTAGCTAACTTTTGCTGAGTATTTGAATCAACTTTTTGAGCAATCCACTTAGCATTCTTGCTAGTTAAATTTGCAAACGAATGCAAGTCATACTCAGAATATCTGTACTGCTCACGCGCTTTTTTGAATGCCTCGCTACGTTCTTTCTTTTTGGTTCTGGGCAACTGTCTAGCTGCTTGATATAGCTCGGAGTTACGGACTAATTCTAGTCGCTTTATCGATTCATTAAGGCACGCATTGTATAGCTGTCTACCCGCTTGAAACCGAGCTAATAATTCAGATTCCTGCTTACTATCTACTTTTAACGGCACTTCTGTAATAAAAGATAAAGTTGAACTCCGAACCACTTTGACATCACCTCCCGTTTGTTTGCTATTATTTATTTAGTATACAGCAGGTATTCTAGGATGGCTACAGGTAAAGGCAAAAAAAGAGTTAGAAATTCACCAGTATTTTATGATGAACTTAAAAAAGAACATCGGTTAATGTTTACTCCTACTGGCTGGAAAAAATTACAAAAAGTGGCTGACAGGCAGAACACAAGTGTCAGTGAATTAATAGAAACTTGGATTAGGAGTTATGACGCTGAATAAATGAGGGCGCGTCGCATTTCCACCCCGATATAAATAACGTATTTGGTTCAATTCATTTAATTTCTTGAACCGAATACTTCGGGGCTACCATGCTCCCGCGTTATTTTAGGTGTATTTCTGGGAAAGATGCCATTGGTGTCAACAATCACGTTCAAAGGTTTATCCCACGTTGATTTACCCCACACGCCAGTCGCCTGCGGAGGGAAACCCTCCTGCAGCGCTGGCTCCCCTTAATCCCCTCCCCTTGCAAAGGGGAGGGGAGGTTTTGGTCTTTCCATTTATACTGCATAAGTTGATTTTGCTTTTTTCTATAACATATAGATATCAATAAGATATTGCACTGTGCTGAATCGGTGTTTTATACATATTTAAATAAATTTGTCAATATATAAATTCTAACACTTTCTCAATAGTCGCTAATGAGTAATAACACCCGTGTCAAAACAATTTTGCTCTTGGCGGCGAATCCAAGAAAAACTTCTCAGTTGCGGCTGGATGAAGAGGTACGGGAAATTGATGAGGGATTGCGACGCGCGAACAAGCGGGAGCAGTTTAAATTAGAGCAGAAATGGGCAGTGCGATCGCGCGACTTTTACCGAGCAATCTTGGACACTCAGCCCCAGATTGTTCACTTCTTTGGACACGGTGCTGGCGAAGATGGCATTGTGCTGGAGGATGACACGGGGCAAATAGCGTTTGTGCAGGCAGATGCGCTGGCGGGTATGTTTAAGCTATTCGCTAGAAAAGGGGTTGAGTGTGTTCTGCTGAATGCTTGTTATTCAGAGGTGCAAGCAGAAGCGATTAGCCAACACATTGAGTATGTGATTGGCATGAATCGGCAAATAGGAGACAAAGCAGCGATTAATTTTGCTGTGGCGTTTTACGATGCGCTAGCTGCTGGGGAAGAGATGGAGTTTGCTTATGAGTTGGGTTGCTCTCAGCTTTTTGGTTTAAAGGAACACGAAACTCCAGTCTTTAAAAGAAAATCGCTCAATAATCCTATTCCTGGGAAGACGACACGCCAGCGTATTTTTATTAGCTACAAGCGCGATGTTGAGCCAGATCAACCAACCGCTTTACAAGTTTTTCAAGCGCTGTCGCCGCAGCACGAAGTCTTTATCGATCAGACGATGTTGGTAGGTACGCGCTGGGCTGAACGCATTGAAGGGGAAATTCGTCAAGCTGATTTTCTCATTGTTTTCCTTTCAGCGCGGTCAGTTTACAGCGAGATGGTAGAGCAAGAAATCCGGATGGCGCACGAAATGGCGCAATTGCAAGGAGGGCGTCCCGCTATTTTGCCGGTGCGTTTGGGATATCGAGAGCCGTTTCAGTATCCTCTGAGTGCTTACCTGAACAAGATCAACTGGGCTTTTTGGCAAGGTGAAGAGGATACACCACGGCTGATAGCAGAGTTGACACAAGCTATCTCAGGTGGCGAGTTGCCTTTTGATGCGGCGCAAGCCAAAGCTGCTTTACTTGAGACGAGTGAACCTTCACCGTTACCTCGACCTTTTGCTTCAGCACAGCCTGTGGCGTTGGAAATGCCAGAAGGGACGATGGACAGCGAATCTGCATTTTATGTGGAACGTCCATCGGATGCGATCGCCATTAGGACAATTGCACAGAAGGGAGTCACCATTGCGATTAAAGGACCGAGACAAGTTGGTAAGAGTTCGCTGTTGATTCGCGCAATTGAGGCTGCGGTGAACGCGGGTAAGCGAGTTGCTTTCTTGGATTTTCAACTGTTTGACAAATCCGCTTTAACAGATGCTGAACTTTTCTTTCAGCGGTTTTGTAGCTGGCTGACTTATGAATTGGATATGGAAGACAGAGTGGAGGAGTATTGGAAGACGCCCCTTGGTAACAGCCAGCGTTGCACCCGCTACGTTCAACGCCATATTTTAAAAGAGTTGGGCAAGACGCCTCTTGTTTTGGCAATGGATGAGGTGGATAAGGTTTTTGATGCTGACTTCCGCAATGATTTTTTTGGGATGTTGCGGAGTTGGCACAATAGCCGCGCCACCATACCGATTTGGAAGCAGCTGGATTTGACACTGGTGACTTCCACTGAACCTTATCAACTGATTGATGACCTCAACCAATCACCTTTTAATGTTGGGCAGGTGATTGAATTACAAGATTTTACACCAGAACAAGTGGCTGACCTCAATCACCGTCACGGTTCCCCCCTGAACCCCAGTGAGGAACGGCAATTGATAGTGCTGTTGGGTGGGCATCCTTACTTAGTGCGTCGGGCGCTTTACTTAGTTGCGAATCAGCAAATATCCACAACAGAGTTGTTTGCCAATGCGACGGCTGATAGTGGTCCTTTTGGCGATCATCTGCGTCGGCATCTCTCGCTGCTGCATGATAAAACAGAATTGATCCGAAGTTTGCTGCAAATCATTCGTCAGAATACCTGCGAAGATAAGCGCCTCTTTTGGCGGCTGCGGGGTGCGGGTTTGGTGCGCGAGGAAGGACGGACAGTTTTGCCACGCTGTCAGCTTTACGCCAACTATTTCCGGGAGAACTTGCGTGAGTAACCCAAGCATTTACACTGTTGGCGGGACTGTGCAAGCCAACCAAAATGGTGTTTACATTCCCCGCAAAGCCGATGAGGAATTGCTGACGCTGTGTCGGGAAAGGAAGTTTGCGTACATCCTCACATCACGCCAGATGGGCAAGTCGAGTTTGATGGTGCGGACTGCTGAACAACTGGCAGAAGAAGGAATTAAGACGGTTGTGATTGATTTGACGCAGGTGGGCGTGCAGGTGACTGCTGAACAATGGTATCTGGGGTTACTGACAATTATTGAAGGAAGCTTGATGCTAAATACAGATGTGGTGCAGTGGTGGCAAGAACGCTCTCATCTGGGTTTTACGCAGCGGTTGACTTCATTTTTTGAGGATGTGTTGCTGAAAGAAGTTGCCTCACCTGTAGTCATTTTTGTTGATGAAATTGATACGACACTCAGCTTAGATTTTACTGACGATTTTTTTGCCGCTATTCGCTATCTTTACGTTGCTCGCGCTTCAGATTCAGAATTTCACCGTCTTTCCTTTGTCCTGATTGGTGTCGCAACTCCGGGGGATTTGATACGCGATCCTAAGCGTACACCGTTTAATATTGGTCAGCGCGTTGACTTGACTGATTTCACCTTTGAGGAGGCAAAACCTCTGGGTAAGGGACTAGGGCTAGCAACTCAGGAAGTGCAACAGGTGCTGAGATGGATGCTGGAGTGGACGGGTGGACATCCATATTTATCGCAGCGGCTTTGTAATATTGTTAGTCAGCAGGATAAGAAAAGTTGGTCAAAAAGCGATGTTGACGGCTTGGTGAGTAGTACTTTCTTGGGTGTAATGAGTGAGCAAGATAACAACTTGCAGTTTGTGCGCGATATGTTGACTAAACGCGCACCTGATAAAGAAGGTGTTTTGAGTGTATATCGAGAGATTCGCCGGGGTAAGTCGGTTCTGGATGAGGAACAATCAATAGTTAAGTCTCATCTGAAGCTGTCGGGTGTGGTGCGGCGTGAGAACACTGCTTTGCAGGTGCGGAATCGAATTTATCGGCACGTGTTTGATTTAAAGTGGATCAATCAACATTTGGCGTTGAATTTGCGGGATGCTTGGGAGCGTTATAAACCGTTACTACCTTATCTTGCAGGAGGGTTAATATTTTCTGTGGCAATGGGCGCGATGGCGTTGTACGCTAACGCACAACGTCTGCGTGGTGAAGAAAGTGGCAGCAAAAACCTAGAAATTTTTATACAAAGTCTCACTTCTGAAAACCTGTTTACCTCAAATTTAAATTTTGAGGCTTTGATAGAAAGTTTGAAGTTAGGCAAACGAGTCAAACTTCCAGACAAGGATATAGAACCAAGTAACCGCATGAATGCCGTCGCCACTCTCCAGCAGATTGTTTATGGGATAAGGGAACGCAACCGACTGGAAGGGCATAGCGATTCTGTCACGAGCGTCGCATTCAGCCCGGATGGCAAGACGATTGCTTCTGCCAGTGATGACAAGACGGTACGGTTGTGGAATCTCAAGGGGGAGCAACTCAAAACCCTTTTGGGGCATAGCGGTTCTGTCACGAGCGTCGCATTCAGCCCGGATGGCAAGACGATTGCTTCTGGCAGTGATGACAAGACGGTACGGTTGTGGAATCTCAACGGGCAGCAACTCAAAACCCTCACTGGGCATAGCAGTTCTGTCTGGAGCGTCGCATTCAGCCCAGATGGCAAGACGATTGCTTCTGGCAGTGATGACAAGACGGTACGGTTGTGGAATCTCAACGGGCAGC
>NZ_CAWUDP010000109.1:0-31276 GCF_963920835.1 Scytonema sp. PCC 10023 | reverse complement strand
CAAATCAAGTCAAAAGTAGATTACCACAATCTGGCATTAGTGGGATAGGTTCATGGATGGTTTGGTTACAGGACGAGCAATCCGTAATGATAACTTGACAGTTATCCAATCACCTATTGTCCATTACTATCATCGTAGTAGTGGTGATGATGGCGTGCTGTTGAGACTTTCACGGGGTCTAACACGAAAAAACTTGGCAGCCTTATAAAAACGAGCATCCGACTACGCCCACGAATCAACAAAACAAAGGCTGCCAAGTTTTTAGGGGACAATGCGTCACAATCACCTGATTTCTTGTTAGATAATTTTATTGAATCTAACTACTTTTCCAGGAATAGCTTAGAAAAATACATTTCAAAGATTACATATCTAATGTCAGTTTAGTTAATAGATATAGTTGATTTGAGGAATGACGGTTATGTTACGTTTTAATGACTACAGTCGGTTGATTGAGAAGATAAATGCAGGCAAGAATATTCACCTGTGGGGTAAGCAGGGTATTGGTAAGACTTTTACTGTCAGAAACTGCTTGCTCAAAGACATTAACCTAGAGTCTGTTTATCTCAACCTTGAATACCCTTTTAGCATGGATAATTTATTTGACATTATTCCTATTAGTTTTGGTTTGTACTACCAGCAGGATTGGCAAAATATTGTCAGTCAATTATCGGATAATTTTAATAAGTTGCTGGTAATAGATAACTTTGATAGGTTGCACTGTGTCAGCGAGACTTTTCGTAATGATTTATTCCAATTGCAACAGTTAGCTCAAATCGAAAATTTATCTTTATTATTAATATCTCGGATGCCACTAGAATATTTCCATTTTCCAAGTTTTAGTAACTGCTTTGAAGAATTGGAATTAAACGAAACTAATACTTGGACTTTTGGACAGTAAACATACGGGTTTTGTAAGAATTCAGAAGTCAGAATATGCCTTCGGCACGCTACGCGAACAGGAGTCAGAAGAAATGAGACAACCAGCCAAGACATTTCAAAATTTGATAGTTTGGCAAAAAGCACATCAATTTGTTTTGTTAGTATATCAATTTACCGGTCATTTCCCTAAATCGGAAACATATGGACTAACTTCCAGAGTTGAACGGGCAGCAATTTCTATTCCAGCAAACATAGCAGCTATGTTTGAAGAAAAAAGGAGCAGCAGCCTATTGTACGTTTTTTAAATATTGCACAAGGTTCTTTGGAAGAATGTCGTTACTATCTAATTCTTTCAAATGACCTTGAATACGGTGATATATCAGGATTAATGCCTCAACTAGAGGAAGTTAGTAGGCTACTAACAAGCTATGCCAATTCCATTCTGAATTCTGACTCCTGACTCCTGACTCCTGAATTCTTACTAAGCAGGTTCGATGCCTGCTACTGTTCCTGGGTAAGACTTTATAAAGGCTGAACTCGAACATCAGATGGGTGGTTTCAATATACTGAGTGCCATTAATGCTGAAAGAAGTAGAGTAGTAAGTCTTTTTAGACAAGTCTATACCCTAATCCCCAAATATTTGCCGGGGTTGCTGTTAGTAACTGGCAATAGAAATTACAAAGAAGGGGAAATTATGCTGAATAAATTCAAAGCACAGGTTGTAAATTCACTTATAGAAGCTAATTCTGCGATAGGAATGACTTCATTACTATTGATGATTGCTTCAGTTAGTATAGCTCTACCAATGGCAGTAGGGTTAAGTTTTCTGGCAGATGCTGGGTTACAGGTTGGTAACAAATCTTTGTACCAAAAGGCTGCTTCAGCTTCAGCTGCAACTGGCTTACTTGGTTTGGCTGGATTGACTGGCGCGATTCTAACTGGTGGATTATTGTCAACTTGTGTACTGGATGAAGAGGAGGGAGATGAACAAGCTTCGACTACTACTTCTACCAGTCAATTGGAAGAAGAGGTAGTTGAGATATCTGAATCCGCGTTTGTGCCTGAAACTCGACCAGAGCAAATCTTTACCTATTATGTCACTAGCATGGATGGTCATCCTAATCTATATGGCTTGGACATAGCTAGGACACAACCTAATGTTTTAGAACCTGGGAAATTTGAAATTATTTACCATCGACTAACTGACTATCAATTCCAGCGATTGTCTGTCTTGTTTGAGGTGAAATATCCACAAGATAAAAATTTGGTAGGTAAATATTTTAATTCGCGTTTCTCTAATCCAGGTGATGCGATTCAAGAATATTTACGCCTTCATTACAAGTACATTGAAGTGAAATCTAGCGGGCAATTTAGAAACGCCTGTTTGGACTCATGCAAAGGCTGTGCTAACCTTCACGGTGAACATAAAATTGTTTGCGGTATCTATCCTTATGGATGGGAAGGTTTGGACTGCCCTGATAAAAAGTTGCTGGATGGCGTAGTTTTGCGGCAGTTTGAAGATACTCGCGTTGTTGATAACCTTAACCAAGGTTTGAATGATGCCGAAGTTTTCAAAAGTGACGATTATATTGTCGTTCATGACCGTTATTTTGATATCAGCTACCGCTTTGATTTTGATGGTAATAAGTTCTTTTGGTCAGATAATTTATCTGAATTGGGTAAAGACGCGAATTTGGTTGATTATGTCAATTATTTCAAAAACCGGAAAGTAGTTGACAAGGATTTCTCTACTCCTGAAAAGATTAGGGAACTGAACAAGGGATTGCGGTGTGCCGACGTGCGCGTACAAGGTGATAAGATAGTTGTTTATCACATTACCACTCGTACTTGTTACTATTTCAAGTTCAACGGTCAATCAGATAGACTGTTTAACTCTTTTTGTCCGCGTGAGTTAGAAAACAACTACAACCTTGTTTCGCTTGTTGACTATTTACGGTCTAAGAAGAGTTTTGACGCTTTAGATCATAGACATCCAGAATCTGAAAACTTTTCAGCTTAATTAATTCCCACTCCTTATATTACTTGGGCTGACGGATTGGCACTCAGTACGGGGGAATTTTCCCCCAGTACTGGGTAGTTAATTCGAGACATATCTACCCAATTAAACTATTAAGGAGTATCACATCATGGCTGAACTAATCGATTTTGCTTACGAGCTTTTGTTTGATGTTTACTTATTTGGTTTGATTTTTCTGTTTATTTGTTTGCTGTTTTCTGCACCTAGTAATTCTCAGATCGGCAATTCTAAAACTTTTTTGGAAGAGTTGATTACCTCAGAGATTCCACAGCAGTTGATTACAGAAGAAGATAATAATTCCTCTGAGTTGTTGCTTGTGATTGATAATGTTGAAGACACTGATGTCGTGAGCCAGTCCGGTGCCGAGGTAACCTCGGTTGAGGCGACTGGTGTGCAAGTGTCCGGTGCTGAGTGCGAGCCATCTACAGAATTAGAAAATCAGTGCTTTGGTGACGCATTGTCCCCTAAAAATTGGGCAGGCTTATTACCACACGTAAACGTGGGGGCTGAGCCCTTCGGGCACGCTGCGCGAACAGGATCAATCAAACCAAGCCTGCCCAATTTTTTACGTGTAAGACCCCGTGAGGAAACTTTGCTTATAGCAACTGCTTCACCACTAGAAATGGCGTCTGAACTACCAGTGATAGTAACTATCAATGAGCAGCAGCAACGGAAGCAAAATTTGATGAACCTAAGTACGAGAAAATTACAGCGTTTTTGCTCCAAAGCTTCAATTCCAGGCTATTCTGCCTATTTGAAGCGAGGCAAGGAAGCGTTGGTTGATTTTCTTTTAGGTTTGTCAATTGATAGCAGTCAGATTGTTGAGTCTTTGCAAATAGGAAGCTAGTTGCTTGACCACCCCGGCGATACCAGGGGATTGAACTAAGAGAAGTTTTTTGAGTTCGGACGATGATTCCTGCAGCACTGCTACATCACAAAAAACCACCCCTTTGGGATGGGATGGTTTTTTGCTCTATTAATTTTGTCTTATTTATTAGGGTTGGGTTGCTAAAATGCGTTCTATGCTTCTTGGCGATAGTGTTGGCAATCCCCTCCGGGCGGCTTCTTCAGCTACTTGCATATGGTGATGGTGCTTTGAACGACTGGGTTTTCCGTTCTTGCTCCACTCGCTAATTTCAACAATCTTGCTCTCTTGTGTACTTTTGCACTTCTTAGGTCTACCTACGTTTACACCTAATACCTCATTAACTTTTGCGATCGCATCTTCCCAAGTTTCTGATGTAATGGTACTTGATGTCCATCTTTTCTTCCAGTTTGTTACTGTTTGCTTGGCTATCCCCAGTTTTTTTACTATATTTCTTTGATTTTCGCCATTATTAAGCTCTAGCAAAATGTTTGCTCTCTTGCTAATCTCATGACCGCTGGTAGCTGCTATCTGCTCTAATACTTCCTTTTCAATAGAATTTAATATTTGAAGATGAGGCATTTCAGTATTTACCCCCTCTTTGCCCTAAAATTTTGCCAAATTGAATGAAGCCTGATATACTTTGTTGTAGCGTACATATTTCCTAAGAGTTTATTCAAAGCCCTGTTGCGAGCAGGGCTTTGACCAAAAAACAACTCCACCTGTTACTAGAACAGGACGGAACTTTGTTTTGTCGATTTAATCACTTATAACTATCATATCATGATTACACCCAGCTTCACAAATCTTTCTTTAGATAGATGTTTTTCTCCCGGATGCAAAGCCGTTACATATCTATTCAGTAGTATTAGGGAGAAACATTTCAAAAAAAGCGATCGCCGTATTTGCTGATGGTGAATGCTCCACGAGTACTCCTGGAAAAGTCAACCCCCTTAGGAGTTAGCTAAGCTCGTGCATGTTTTTTTCTAAGTAAATGCCTTAGCTCTTAATGGGTTGATAATGAGACTTTTCTACATCAAAAAAATCCTGCTCAAAAAATTCCTTCGATAGTTTTCCTGGTAGGTAATTTTTTGTTATCTACAAAACTTAACTTTTTTAATCATGTTGTTTTGGCTGATAGGTGGTAGAGCTAGAAGTTTTACTACCTGGGTGTTTTCTGTTTTTCGTGCTTCTGTTTTAAAGACTGAAATTTATCTTTTTCAGATTATTTGTAACCCAGTGTAGAAATATGTCTGAAATACATAATCCGGATATTGTATACATTTCTCCTTCAGAATTGGTTGTTCATCCGAAGCTGATAGAAATATATGGTGAAAATGAGAGTCGCCCTGCTTTGGAAAAAAGCATTTCTGAACTAGGGATTCTCGAATCTTTGAAGGTTTCAGCACGTACTGGTGTAAATGTTGTCTTGGCGGGTAAGTGTCGTCTCCAGATAGCCCGTAAGCTGGGAATCAGCTTAGTCAAGGTGGAATTTGTCGAGTCAAACTCGCCTGAAGAGGATTTGAAGCTAGTACTTGACTTTAATCTCCACCGAGAAGGTGGGAAGACTCACTTCCAGAAGTTTCACGAGGGGCAGTACTGGGAGAACGTACTTCGTCCCTTAGCTAAAGAAAGACAAAGGGAGAGCGCTCGCCGTTTGAATCAGTCGAATGATTCAAATTTGAATCATTCGTTAAATGAAAATATTTCTCAATTAATCAAGGGTAAGCGAGTGATTCAGGAGGTTTCGGACAACCTAGATATAAGTGTTGGCAGTTATCACAAGGGTAAGAAAGTATTTGATTTTATTTTGCAATTACGAAAAGTTCAAAAATTTAGAGCAGCTGTTGCCCTGGAGAAGGAGTTTAACCGGAGTATTGATGCAGCATACAAGTTTGTTTGCGCTCAAGATATCTATAACCAGGTGATAGACCTGATTGAGGCGGGTAGCTGCTGTAGTCTTGAGGATGGTATTGCCTGGATGCGGAATGGTGAACGTAATCCGTTTCGGCGTTTTAAGCTTGACCATGTGTATCAATTCAAGAACAGACTGCGCCCTGAGTTGCAAATCGTGGGACGTGTTATTGGTATAACTAACGAATTTGTTGTGTTTGGATTTAGAAATTTAGTAAATATGTCTCTTGAAGTTGTGAATTTACGTCCGCGACATATTGATGCCCAGTTGCAAGATGAACCATCTGCAGAACAAAGAAAGAGGATATTTTGCTTGATGCAGAAGTTTAGTGATGTTTTCCCGGTTCAGGTGTCTTTGACGGAGTTGTTGAAACTTCCAAATTTGACTGATAAAGAGGAGGTTCTGTTGCGAGTGTATGAGTCTGATATTTTTGAAAAAACTTGGGAGGATTATAAAAAGCAGATAAAAGAAATGGAATCTACAAATAAAAATAGGGATAATACTCGTGCTGCGTAGGTAGCTTATAAGGCTAATCTAGCAGAGAATATATCCCAACAGTAACGTTATTTACTAGATTAGCAGCTAAATACTTATTGCGGTACGAGTTCACAAATTTAGTGGATGTCGAACTCGTATGAAGATATGTGACTTTTTTTTGCTTTTAAATTCAGTGGTGGAGTATGAGTAATTTTATCTCCACCAGCCGTACCAAACCCTGTCCTGTGTGTGGTGATACTCGTAGGCGTTGCCGAGAACTGCGAGACGATCCCAACAAGTTCCTCTGCATGACTGTTACCGATGGGTACAGTACTCCTCCTGGGTTTACCTTTCGGGGGTTAACCAAAGATGGGACGTGGGGAGTTATCATCCGCGATATGGGAAAAGCTAATGACGAAGCCCGCCACGAGTGGATTTCGCGATGGCGACACCTTAAAGCTGAACGTCTTAAAGCTGAAAAAGAGCGTTTATCTCGCTTACTTCCGGAACCCGACCGAGACAAACACATCCGAAATATTTTTTCCCAACTGTCGTTATTCCCAGACCACCGGGATGACTTGCGCCAGCGGGGACTCTCGGATGACCTAATTAAGGCGGGAATGTTTCGGTCGGTGGTTTCGTGGCAAAAACTCGACCGGGAGATATCACACCAACTTGCAGGTGTAGGTATTTCCGGGAGGAGTTTGACTAACTTTGATTCGGGTTATCTTATTCCGGTGTGGAATGAGAAATTAGAAATTGTCAGTTGGCAGTTGCGCCTTGATAATCCTGACAAGGATGAAGGGAAGTATCGGTGGGCGTCGAGTCGATTTAAAAAAAAGCGCCCTAACGGTCCTACCTCTCATTTGTCTAATGGGGAATTACCCCTTACCTATTGTTTGCCGATAACTGGGAGGTGTGGTGATAGTAAGATAAGTAATTTTGAGGTGACTAACCCGCAGTCCAATTTATTGCCTGTTGGTGATGCTTTTTCTCTACCTCAATATATTGGTCTTGCCGAGGGTATTCTCAAACCGTGGATTATTTCCCAACTGCGATCGCAAATTGTGATTGGTGCTGCGGGTGGTAATTTCGGGTCATCGCCTGAAACTTTCAAGCGCTACTTGTTGGCAGCAAAAGCCCAATTGGGAATTGATAATTGTCAATTGATTCTCTGGGCGGATGCCGGGGCGGTTCTCAACAAGAACGTGATGCGTCAGTACCGCCGTACTTATGAGTTGGTGAGAAGCTGGGGTTATACCTTAAGGGTGGCTTGGTGGGGACAACTTGATAAATCCTGTGCTGATCCAGATGAATATACTGGTCAGTACGAGTTGCTCACCTGGGCGCAATTTGAGGGTTTATCGAGAAATCCTTCTCGCTTTTGGGATGACGTAAAATACCAGCTGTTGAAAATCAAACGGTTGGTTCGCCCCCACCGGGGATTCCAACAACAAAAGCGTCAGTACCGACAACAGCAGACTGCAACAACTATTATATATATCCCTGGCTCCTTACCCACTCCCGACCAATATATCCAACTTGGTTGTCCCAAGATTATTTACCAGGGTGACGAACGGGTAACTATTTGGAAAGAGGCTGTTGCCAAGGGCTGGCAACATATCCTAGATAAATCTGCACCTGGTTTGGGCAAATCTCACACTGCCGGGAGCATGAGTGCTGATGAGTTTGGAGTTCAAAAGCTGTGGTATTTGGCTCACGACCATCGCAACCCGACTACTCTAACAGTTGAAACTAATTTTATTGATTTACCCCCTCGCCATAGTGGGTTTGCGAGTGATCCGACTCGACTGACGCCAGCAGGACAACCCTTTTTAGTCCACCCAAATGGAAAGCAAGATTTTGCTACTACTCCAGGTAATTGTCATCGAGCGGGTACCTTTCATGCACTTGCCGCGAAAAATATTAACCATATTCAAGAGTCTGATAACTCGATTTGTCTTAGCTGCCACCTTTATCATGCCTGCCGCAATAGTAGCGGTTTAGGGTTTGGTTATCGCTTTCAACGCTCTTGTGTCCTGCAATATCCTCAAGTGAGAGCCCATCCAGATAGTCTGCCCTTTCCACAAAATTACCAATTTTCTGATTGTGGTATTTTCTGGGATGAGGCTTCACTAGTTATGCGATCGCGCCACAAAATCGAAGTTACTATAAGCGATTTCAATCAAACGGTGGGCGAGTTAGCTGTTGTTGCTCCTGACTTGTTTTCCAGGCTCAAGCCTTATTTCTCGAAGTTAAGATTTCTTCTTTGGGGGAGCGAGTGCGCTCGTAAGCCAGCGCTCTTGACACAGAAGTCAGTGCAAGCGACTGGGGTTGGAGTTCTCCCGAGTTTGCAAACTGGCGTAGAACAATTTGGGGAAGGTTCTCTGTGTAAGAGTGATACTCTCGGAACAGAGCGTACCCGGTACGGCTACAATGATACTGCAATTCGTCAATTGCTGGGTGCGCCACCAGATGATTTGGCTGAGATTATTAACCAACTGGTGGTTAAACTTGCCCCTAACTTGAGGTTTTTAACCGAAGGTGCAGATAGTGTAGATACCACTGTTGGTACTACTGGCGAACGTCCCCCTCGTAAACGGTTAAATAAACTATTTCGCTCTATTGCTTATCAAGAGGCGAGCATTGCCGTTGACGCAGTATCCCTTAATTGGTTGGTTCCTCTACTTAAAGTTTGGTCCGGGTATGTCCGTGGGGCATTGCACTTCAACAAGGGTATACTGGCAGTTCATCAGGAGAATACTCGCCATCGGGATGTGGCCAATGCCGCCCAGTACAATATTTACTTAGATGGTACATTAGATGTGCGCTATCTTGCTCTCAAGTTGGGGGTAGCCCTTGAGGATGTTCTTGTTATCGAGCAGGTTACTCCCCAATATGAAAATCTAACAGTAGTGCATATTACTGATATGGGCGTTTTAGGACGCGATCGCCGCGAGTCGATGCACCAACGCCTGGAAGTGCTGCGCAGAGAAATAGAAAAGCTATCACCGGAGGTAGCATTTATTGAACGCAAGAGCTATGCTAAACCGGGCGATGGATATCATTTCCGGGATAGTAGGGGAGTTAACCGCTTTGCGGATGTGACTGCCGTTGCGAGCGTAGGCATACCATACCCAAATATTGGTGAGTTGGCAGCAGAATACCAAGTGCTAACTGGTAAGTCAGTTGCTTTTGATTTACCCCAAGTATTAGAGGAGAATGAATATGACGGTGATTTTTCGGCACTTACTCAAGTACCGACTGCTTCTTTGGTCGATTACGATATAACTTTTGAAGAATTTGTTGATAGTTGTGTCAAGGCGGAAATTATTCAGGAGTCAGGACGTTTGCGGGCGCACTTGCGTCTTGATGAACAATTAGTTTACTACTTTATAGGAGATTATGACCTGGGGTTTTTATCTGATGCTTTACCCGGTATTAAATTAGAAAAAAAAGCCGCAGTAGAAATATCTCCTTTATCAGGTACAACCAAACAGCGAGCAATCTGGTTAGTTTCCTCTTTATTTTCGCGTATCTTTTTCCAGGATAAGAAGCCAACCCAACAAGAAATTTCGCAACTGGCTAATTCGGAAAATAGGAATATAACTCAAGGAAGAATTAGTCAGATTGGTAAAGAATTTGGGGGTTGGTTGATTTTTAAGAAATTAATTACTGAACTATTATCTAGTTTTACTAATATTAATTTTCCAGCTAGTTCTCAATTCGTTTTAGATAAAAATTGGATAAGAGAAGTATATTTACCGTTACTGGTACGCGCAGGTGATATTCAGCCGACTGAAACTATTAGAGAGGTTTTTCAGTTGATATCTGTTTGTGGTTGGCAAAATTTTCGTAAAGTCATTAAATCAGTCGCTATTGATGTTAAAGCTACTTTATTAAAGTATCTACTATCAATTCTTCCTCAAGATATACTTTCAATATTTATTGATTTAACTTACTTCTTTAATGAGGATTCTTCCTAATATTTTCATTAACTTACTAACTTAATTGATAGGATGAATATTCAAATATTTGCTAGAGACCAGCATTTCTTATTTGTTTTGTAAATGCTGGAGATTATTATTGATGAAATTCAGGTTATTGCTGAAATTTTAATAATATTAATCTCCATAATTTAGACAATTACTTTTATTCAAACACTTTTATTAATTTATTGAGCTTGGTTTTTGTGTAACTATTAAACTTGCTAGTAATTAATTTTCACATTCAATAAATATTTTTCTAATTTTCAAAATTTTTGCTTATAGAAATAGAAAATATTAATTATGATTGATACTATTAAACTAACTAGATTAATAATTTGTTTATGAATTATGATTTCTGAATGATTGACGGCGATAATTACTGCCGCCATCACAAACTTGTGCTCTTATCGAAGAAGGGAATAGGGAATAGGGAACAGGCAACAGGTTCCCTATTCCCTATTCCCCATCGCCCTTGTAAGAACCCCATCCTCTACAGGTTGCCTTAGTTGCGAGTTGGGGTTAAATCCCCATCTCAAACTCCCTGTTCCCCGTTCCCTGTTCCCTTTTAACTGCTGCTTTGTTTTATCCTGTAAGGAAAACTTAAAAGACCGTACTAATCAGGGCAAACGCATCTTAATTAGTCTTGACAAAAACCTTAATTAGTGTATCAACGGGAAAACAATAAATTCTTGTTTGATTGGTTTTTCAGGGTTGGGTAAATCGTGCTCAAAATTGCCGACAGTGCAAAATCGGGGCACTCCTCTTTTGGGTTTACTGCCCAGAGTTTCAAGAAGCGCCCGATTTGCGCGCCTGATCGTGGATTCAAGCAGGACGTCTATAGACGGTGGTCCTGTTTAAGTAAGGAAGCGTGAAGGGGCATCCCCACGAATGAATACGTTCAATTTAATAAGGTTTGCACTTTTTTATTTGTCTCCATGAATTCAGGGGCTGTCTTACCGGATGGCAGAGTACAGAGGAGTCAATTTTGTATCAAATATTACTTATTTGCCTTCTGCCTTTCTTTGGTAAAGAAACTAAACGATTCACCGATTTTTTAACAGAAAGAACTCAGGTGTCAGTCGCCAGAATATGTCTTGCGGACACGCTACGCGAACAGAATTGAATTCTGTGCGACTGGCGGATGAGTAAAGGGGTTTAAATAACGACAGTTAATACGGTGTTCACTTTCGTGTTTGGTGCTACTCCGACGAAAGTGATTCTGACTCCTGAATTCTGACGAATGATTCTTCTTCAATAGTAAACCATAAGAAATTAACTACTAATTTACAGAATCAACTAATGTTGATTAAATATCAGAATTTTGTTGATTGGCTTTTTGAGTTAGAGGGTACATACTAAGTACAGCATTTCATAAATCTGTAGCGTTTCTTTCGCCCAGCTAGTAAGGCTGAAATGGCTTGTCATTCGTTACGAAGTTGTGAAATTGTCTACTAATAACTAAATGTATATAAAACAGAATGGTCAGGTTTAATTAGGTAATGAATATTTATTGGCTTCCTCAGACAGTCGAGTTCCAGGGCAACTTTATTAGGTTTCTAGATATTGATACAGCCATTGAGTTTTTTGCAGAAGATATACTTATGCTTGTTTGCCTTGGAGGTGTTAATAAAGGGATACAGTCATTTGAAGCACTACCATTAAAACAGTGAACAGTGAACAGTGAACAGTACCAGCCGCAGTGACGCCTCGCTTTGGTGGGGGATTTAAACCCGCCCTCCGGGTATCTCCTATGCCTTCGGCACGCTACGCGAACGGAGACGCTGAGCGCAAAGCGCACGCTCCGCGTTAGCGAAGCTCCTCTGAAGGAGGCACGCGAACGCCACTGCGGTCTTGGGGTTTCCCCAAGACCGCAGTGGCTCACCACCAACGCTTTCCACGCTCTTGGTGGGGGACTTAAACATGCGCGGATGAAACTGATAACTGATAACTGATAACTGGTAACTGTTAAAAAGGAGGTGTTTTTTTACAAGCACTAAATTTATGCACTTTGATTGGAAGCTTGAATAATCAATTAGTTGAATCCTTGAAAGTTACTTATTTTAACTGGTTGTCAACTCTTGTAGAAGAAATCATTTCTTCTACTTGAAGGTTGAAAAAACTCTCTTTTCTCAGCAAAGTGTATTCACTTTGTAGAGGATTGTCATGTCTCCAAATAAAAATTACAACGGTACAAAAATGTCTGACAATAATAACACTAACAAGAACTCTTCTGAATCTACTAATAATCAATCTCAGCGACGATTGGTTATTGTTACAGGTGACAAAGGGGGTGTGGGAAAAAGTACCTTTGCACGAGGGTTATTACAGCTTTACATTAATAAAGATTTGGTGTGTGTTGCATATGAAGCCGACCAACGCAATCCTCAATTAGAGAGGCATTATGTAGACAAGTATAGACCTTTAATACGTTATGTTGATATCTTTCGTAAGGGTCAAGCTGATAAGTTGTTAATTGATATGGATAATGAGAGACAATTTTCTCTCTTTTTGTTAGATTTACCTGCTCAGTCAGGTGGTTTTTTTGAAAACTATGTTAAAGAATTGTCATTTTTTGAACTTTTAAGGGACATTAATTGTCGAGTTACGATAGTTTCGGTTATTAGTAGGGTACTTGACTCTGTTAACGTGTTAGAAAAATTGCAAGAACTTTGTCAACACCAAGTAGATTATATTGTTGTCAAGAATTTATTTCATGGTGAAGAAGAAAAATTTGAGCGCTATAATGACTCTCAAATTCGTAAGGAACTGTTATCAAAAGGGCTGGTAGAAATAATGATGCCGGACTTGTTTTACCAACCTTATGATTTTATTGACCGTTATCGTTTGACATTTAATGATGCTCTTACTCATCATGAAACAAATATTGTCATTAAAGCAAGGGTTAAGTCTTGGGTTACTGATTTTGAAGAAAAAATTAAGCCAGCTTTTCATCTGTTAGGCTTCAATCAAGAGCCACTTTCTGGTTATTATAACAAGATGATTGAAGAGACTAAGAAAGCTAAAGAAAAAGAAAAAAAGAAGTCTCAAACAAGTGCTGCAAATAAAGAAAAAGAGAAGTCTCAAATCAATACTACAAATAAAGAAAAAGAAGAGATCCAAACAAATGCTACAAATAAAGAAAAAGAAGACTCTCAAAAAAATCCTGTGTAATATATTTATTTTTGTGACTTGATGATGAATGGAAAACGTTTTGTAATTACGGTTGGGGATGCCCGTGTCGGTAAGTCCACAATTTCCAGGATTCTACTAGAATTGTACCTGAAAAATAAACTTAATGCGCGTGTTTTCTATCACGGGTATCGCAATAAGTTGTCAATGTATCAAACAGAAGGCTTTGATATAACCCATTTGGGTTTTTCTAGGGGTGATTCTGATAGGCTGTTACTTGACTTAGAGATGTTCCCAAATATTGAAGTAATTTTGACTGATATGCCAGGTCAAAACTTACCAGAATTTAAGATTTTTGAGAAAGATGTTTCGCTGATAGAAAATATCAACTGTCTGGGATATCGTGTCACTTTCTTGCACCCGATATCCCATCGGAAAGATTGTGTTGAGGAGTATCTTCAGGATTTATGCCAACACTTTGGCGATCGCGTTGATTATGTGATTATAAAAAATCATTACTTTGGTAACCAATTTCGGTATTATGACGGTAGTAAAGTCCAAGCTGAGCTTCAAAAATTAAACAGCTTGGAGTTGGTTTTAGGTGCGTTGCATAATGATTTTTACCAGTTGCTTGAGGATACGGCTTTACCTTATGTTCAGGCAATTAAAGCTGACTCGCAGCTTAACATGATTCAGCGTTCGATAGTATTTAACTGGGTGGAGAATTTCCACAGTTCAATAGTTTCTAACGGAATTGCTTCTAACTATTTGGGTTTGAGTGCTACTCGTGCGGAATTAGTGTTTTCGGGTGCAAGTACGCAAACTCCTGACAATCTTGATTCAACTGAAGACTTTGAACCAGAGAAATGGTAAGTACTTGCTTTACCAAGTTGAAAGTTAGATTTTTGAAGAAGAACCCAGAAGTCAGAATTCAGGAATCAGAATCAATTAGTGGGGGATTCAGACCCGCCACTAATTGTAGACCACTAAATCTTTGATTTAGTGGGGGACTTAAACCCACTTATTCATCCGCCAGTCGTACAGAATTCATACTGAATTCTGACTCCTGACTCCTGAATTCTTTCTTGTTAAATTCATTATTTAATTGACCTATGACTAATATTGTAAAAGTTGTTGAAAAACTTGTTGCCACCTACACTGAGGAGAAAAAAGCTGAGGTTGCTGATTGGATACTTCAGTTGGGCATTCGACCAGATGACCCTTTGTTTAACCTATATGCGGAGTTAGGTACAACCCAGTTTGTGTTGCAGCAACTACCAGGTAAGCTTGACTCGGTTGTGGTGGGTTGGGCTGACATGGTGGATGATAAACTTAACACTGCGTCTCACGTGGCTGTACAGCAACAAAAGAGCGCGATCGCACAAGCAGCGAAGGACTTGATTCAAAAGACCAAGCAGGATGTTGGTGAAAGTTTACCACATTTGAGCATAAGTAATTGGCGACTAGCGCAAGTAGCGGGGGTATTGGGATTTGTGTTGGCGTTAGGAACTGCTATTGGTGTTTTTACACACATGACGGTTGCAAGTACTGCAAAATCTTCCCAAGCCGTTTTGCCACCCCAAGACAAAAAGCTTTTGGACTGGGCAAAATCAGATGAGGGTAAGGTAGCGTATAGCATTTATACTAAAAACGCCGCCATTATCAGAACTTGCCGCCAGCAGAAAAAATTTGCTGGCGGTTGTATTATTGCAATTGATTAGCTGTTCATGCAGCCCAGCCTTTGTGTTGGCTGCTAGTTCTTTTGCTTTTTTGGCTGTTTTTCTTGACTACTGTGCAAGATGGTTCGTTAGTCTCTTGTTCAATCTTCATGTCTGTGAACTCTAAAATTCCTAGTCGGATTCCTTCACGCATAGCATTTAATTTATCTTTTACACCGAGTTTGGTGAACATGGTATGCATATACGACCGCACTGTACCCTCAGACAAGTACATCTTGTTAGCGATTTGGTCGTTTTTCATACCTTGGGCAATGAGTTTAAGAATTGTTATTTCTTTGACAGAAAATTCGCTTAGTAATTTGTATGAGTTTTTTTCAAACGAGTCCTTTGATCTGAGACTCTCAATTAGAATGCGATTGATGCTTGGGTCAATCCACGATTCGCCATTGTACGCAGCAAGTACTGCTTCAACGAGTCGTTCTCCCTTTTCTTCTCGGGTGCATCCTTTACTATAGTAGCAGTCCGCACCGTTACTTAGCGCTGCGTTAATAACTTCCCGACTGCTATTTGCAGTCATAACGACTATTTTAACTGCTTGATTTGTGTACTTAATTCTACTAACAATGTCAACACCACTAATATCAGGTAAATCAATATCAACAATGACGATATCTGGTTGTTGATTATTGATAAGCTCTAACCCTTCTTTACCATATTTGGCAAGTCCACATACCTGAATTTTTCCGGTTTCGGATAGTATGGTTGCTGCGCCGATTCTGGATACATCTTCATTCTCAATAATCACAATATTAATGAGTTTCATAGAAAAAAATGATATTATGTTAAATGATTAAAAAAGCAAAAGTACGTAAGCGCTACGCAGAGCGAGGTACGCGTAGAGTGTTCGGAGGACATAGACACAAGGCAGAAGGGAATCTCCATGCCATAAGGTAGAGGAACTTAACAAGGAATATAATTTCATTTTGTCCTTGCCATAAGGTAGGGGGTTATACCATTTACGCAAGGCACAAGGGCTTTTAGTATCATCAAAAACTTATTTCCTTCTCTTGTCTGGCACACCACTTGCACTCAACGGGACGGACGGTTTCTTCCGGCTTTCTTTACCCTCCTCCGTTAGCGCTAGCTCTCAGCGGGTGAAGGCACTGTCCTCAGGAACCTCCAAGGACGCAGTGGCTCGTCTGTCCTTTGCGTTGCCCGAAGGGCTTTGTCATATTCTTTATATCATCTCTTTTTAGGTTGAGTCATACTCTTTACAAAGAATATATAGTTAATATAGCTTTGTAACGATTATTGTAAATAAAAATGGCACTCAATCAAAGTCCTATTATTTATAATTTTTATAATTTTTTTGCTGGTTTAAAATGAGCTACTTACGTATATTTATTTACGTAATTTTGTTTTATATAAATAGTTTTTGATAAAGTTTCTATTAACTAATATGAAAACTAAAAATAAAGTTTTAGATACAATTGAAGCAGTTTGTGGCTGGCTTATCATGGGATTGTTGTGTTTTATTGGCTTAGGTTTATTGCCAGTAAAATCAACAAATTTAGCTGATTATGCTTTGTCTCTTTTTTATTTCGCATACGCTGTTATTGTTTGTCCTAAGATGCCCCTCCAGATGAAACAAAGGTATCTTCTTATATTTATATTTTATTTCTATGGAATCTGGGCAGGGCTAATCTAGGACTTCACCGAAGAAGGGGTTGCAGGTTTGGGTGTAGGGTGTAGGGGTTCATAGAGTTGTTTGATGAAATGAAAACCCTAAGAAGAGCACCCAAATGGTTTGAAGCCCCTCAATTTATTGATGGAGAAAACAAAACCCATTCCTTATTTGAAACCCCTCAATTCATTGATGGGGTTCCCTACACCCCACACCCCATCTCCCACACCCTGTTCATCAAGTTAACCGAGTTCTTTATCAGATTGCTTGGTTTGAGTTAGCTGCTGATTTTCTTCACGGCGTGCTTGTTGTTCAAACAGTGCTTTTAAGCGCTCCAATTCATCTTTAGTAAGGTTATTAATGATGATAGAGTATTCTTCTGAGTTATTGTTCCTAGATGCTAATAATAGTGATTCTTGGTTTTCTTCTAATTCAGGATAAGTTCTATCAAGACTGAGAGTTTGTAAGCCTTTCTCTAACCGTAGGCTAGCGGTATATTCCTCACCCTTATAAACAATACTTTGTGTCTCATTATCTAGTTTTCCATATGTATTTAAGCGTTTTATAATCATAGGAATAACGAACTGTTGAATTTGAGATTCAGTGGCAATTGGTTGTCTCTTATCTTCTTGGCTGTCTTCTGTTGGGTTGCCACTGTTATCGTCATTTTTACTTGTGGAGTTGCTTTTAAACTCTGATTCAGCAGTCTCCTCCACTATTTTATTATTTTCAATTAATGAAAATAATTGTTGATTAATGAAAGTGATTTGTTCAATTTCTACTGACTTAATTTTTCCTTCAGCTTGTGATTTTTGGTTGATTTCGTTTAGGGTTAGACTTAAATTTTGAGCAACTTCTTTCTGTTTTTCGGCACTAGGAGGATTGAGTGCTGCCTCTTCAAATTTTTTAGAAGGAATATCAAGCTGTTTGATTAACTCTCTAACCATACTAGCTGCTTGCGAAACTGTATATCCTTGTTCCAATGCGATTTTAATTAGTGTTTCCATTTGTTTTTTATCTTTCAACTAAATCTTTTTTGATATCTTTCAGTGTGTTTTCAATACGCAACTTCATGAATTGAAAATCTTGTAAGCTTTCATCATTGATGTTATTTACCTGGATTGTTCCTTCTTTAATATATAATAATACGTTGTCATCTTTATCCTTAACTAAGTAAGTTTGATTTTGGGCTTTGGTGGCGATTTTGTACTTTTCAGTTTGTACTGACATGATGCCATTGATATCTTCTTGCCCAATTGTTTTAACCACACGTTGGGCAAGACTTGTCATTTCGTTAATTTTTTCTAGTTCTTTAATATCTCGCTCCATTGCTTTAAAAGTCTTTTCAAGACTAATATTTTCTTTGATGTATAAATCAGTTACCTCTTGAATTCGTGATAAATAATTTTCTGATTTATTAAGCTTTTGAGCAGCTATATACCAATCTTGAAGATTTTGAACTGTATTTGCTCTCATCCGCTCGATGATTCCATCCATCGCTCCAACCGGCTGTGTTCTGGGATGAGAAGGCGATGCAAGCGCCTGCTCAATATCGGGCTGTTGGGTTTGTTGCGGCGGTTTTACTGGACTTGGACTAGGAGGGGATTTCTCTTTCAAGAGGCTCTTTTCTAGGACATTGATGTACGCCATCTTTAGCGCTCGGATATACGGCGATTGTTCCCCCTTCCCTTCCCAAAAGTTATCTTTTGAGTTGGACACGTAATAAGTGCATTGTTGTAGCCATTCGACTCCACCCCGTTCTGTGACTGCTTCAACTAGTCTCGGGTGTTGCTCAAAGCGTGCAGTAAGTATTTCAGCCATTAGTTGAACTCTGGGTTCGCCTAATAACAAGGTTTCTTTATAGGCATAGAAAGCTTGCTCTGCCGACAAGAACGGTTGCCCTTCGGGTTTTGATTGCGTGTAGGTTTCTGGTCCGTAGCTACCAGCTGGCATTGCCTGATTGTCACGGAAGGAGACAATATACTCACCCTGGATAGTACCTACTTGCTTGGATTTAACTGTTGTGCTGGTAAGTACAGCACCTAGAGAGTCAGGACAACGCGAGTTAAAGTTAATGCCAGGGGCTACTTGTTTTTCTGTTTGAACTTTTGGTGAAATGATTTCGGAAGTTACTACGGGTTTTTCTTGTTCTGCAGTATCAAGTGTAGCAGGTGAGTTACGAGTGTTTTCTTTGTTCTGCTGGTACGCAAGTCCTATTTGTACGATTTCAGCTACCGCAGCTTGTAGCCCTGGTGCTTTGCTTTCCCGATTGCCAGCAATGTTGAGAGTTTGAATGTTGTTTTGTTCGACAAACTCGCGGAGTTGCTGTGCGGCGGTGGGACGATTATTGAGTGAAGTATCGATCGGTACGTGCAATACTGGCTTACCCATATTTTGGGCTGCTTGTACTGTGAAGCGGCTACCAGGGCTATTGACATCGCCAAAGATGGCAGTACCGTCAGAATTACGAATGTTTTCAACCGTGCGCTTGTTGTACGTTTCGGTAGCGGTACTTCCTTTTTCCCCCTCGACAAGTCCATATTCTTGCAGGTTGGGATTCGCACCGTTTTCGGTCATCCATCCGGCAGCGGCTGTGCCTCCAGTAATTAGTCCCAATGCCTTTGCGCCTCGGAGTCCCCCCATATCAGCGCCAGCTTGTCCGCCGCTAATAACTTTAACTGGTTGGGTCTTAACTTCTGTCTTTGTTTCAATATTGGTCGGTGCAACTGAAACGGTTGCTTGTTGTGATTTTTCGACTACATTGGTATATACTTCAGTGAGAGCGCGGATGAATGCTGAGTCCTTACCCTTACCTTCCCACTGTTTATCTTGGGTATTGGTGATATTGGTACAGTTTTCTAACCACTCAGTTCCCCCTCGTTCTGCGATCGCACTACATAGTCGGGGGTGCTGTTCGAGCTTAGCCTGGAGTACTTCTACCATCAATTTGTATTCATCTGTCGATGGATTTAACTGCTTCTGGTGATTGAATGCGTGTTCGGCAGATGCATATGCTACACCTTCAGGCTTCTGCAAGTGGGTTTCTACTCCATACCGTCCGGCAGCAGCTTCTGGGTTGTTATTGACTGAAACTTGATAATCGTTTTGTAGCTTACCTTCTTCTTTGGCAAGTGCAGTGGCATTGGCAAGTGCTGCTAAGAGCCCATCTTTGGAGTCGGGACTGATATTAACAGAAGCGGCAGGTTGTTTTTGTACGGGTGCGCCAGTTTGCACAGTCGGGGGAACCCCAACGCCCTTACAGGTATCTCCTGCCCAGACGCGAAGTGCAAGCGTTGCTCCTCCCTTAGAGGCATTCCAGTTTCCTAGGTTGGGAAACCCGTCCACGGCACTGTCCTGTGCAACGCACTGGTTTGGGAACGGAACAATCTTGCCGTTGACGTAATCCCCCAGGGGTTCCATAAATAAGCCATATATCCTACGCTTCTGTGCCTGAGTTTGAGTAAGTTCTTTTACTGAGTGTTTTTCCCAGTTTGCCCAGGCTTGTTGATAAGCTGGGTTTTGAATCATCTGGGGGGTAATTTCGTATTGCTTACCTACCCGGAAGGCTACTTGCTCGCCATTTTTACCAAGGGCTACCGCAATATCTCCTTCCTTGATGCCATAAACTTTTTGGTAGTCTACTCCCCTGGTGGTGTGTACCCGAAAGTGTCCGCGCATGGCATCGATGGTCGTGTTGACTGGTAGTTTGGGGGGTTCACCATGCAGTAAGAGCGAGTAAACCATTGGTACTGGTTTTCCAAATATACTAGGGTTTTCTGGAATCTGGGGGTTTTGAGCACGCCCTGTAGTCTGATTTCCAATGGTAATAATTTCTTTGACGGTTAGTTGATTTTGCTTGGGCGTGGGCGTGTTTCGAGTGGCTTCTTTGAGGGAGTTGTAGCTGCGTTTGACTTTAATCTCTCCCCCAGGTGTCCACTCGTCGCTTTTGATAGTGAGGTCATCATTACTGTTGACTACCGCGCGGGGAGATTGCTTTGAGGCGAGGAAGTTTTCAAATTTCTCGCGCACGCTATTATCTTTACCCAGGTCATTTTTCACCGACCAGATGTTGATGGACCATCTGCCAGCTTCCGTGTTAAAGGCGGCATGTTCGTTTTTGCAGTTGAAGCGCGTTACTATACCCGATTCCAGCTTAAATTCCTGATATTGGGCGTTAGGATTTTCTCCCTTAGTCCACGCCATTTGCTCTTTGGCGGCGCGGTATCCCCACTCCGAGTTTCCTATATTGATGCTGCGGGCTTCTGTTGCGGCGTAGGAATCGTCACCGTGGTAGTTGATGCCAGATCCTGGTTGTTCTGAGTAAGTTACCAGAACTATATCGGCATCAGGGTATACTTGCTTAACCAGCGCTATCAGTGCGTCGTCTTGTACTCCTGGCTTAAAGTCTTTCTCTTTTAAGTCCCATTTTGCTCCTACCCATGCTACTTGCCTTCCGGGTGAATAATTTGATTTGTCGTTTTCGAGCAGGGGTTTGAAATGAGTTTCGAGATGCGATCGCAGGGCTTCGACTTTATCAGGACTGACTTTGCCGAGGATTTCGATAGCCTTGGTGGGGTCGGCAGCTCTTGCGGATGGTAATGTTATGGATTCATTACTTTCGACAAGAGCAATAGCTGGGGTGCTTAATTCAGTTTGTTGAGTGCGTTCGTCGCCGAGTACAAATATTTGTTCTTTGAAGCGCGTCATGGCGACATAACGCAATTGGTTGTGTTCTCTGATACCGCGTTCGCGTTCTTTGGGGTCTTGTTCTTTCAGCGCAAGCTGCCTTCGGTAGTTAATGTTGCTTTCATCAACTAACCCTTTACGAATTGTTTTACCTTGAGAGTTGTGTACGGTAATCGCATACGCCAGACGAATATCGCCATATTGCTGTTTATATGTAGCAGGAACGGCATATTCTCTTTCTCCTAGAGGTTTGGAATGTTCAATTTTGAATAATTTGTCAACATCTTCAGCAAACAAAAGTTTGCTTTCTTGGGCTACAGCTTTGAATTCAATTTCCTTGTTATCTTCGTTGACTCCTGATAATACCCAAACATTGTAGTTATTTTCTCGAATTTTCTCGGCTTTGATAATCGTCATTTCTTCTGAACTATGCAGAAGAGTCTTGAGGTTTTCCCTATTGTCCTCAATAACAGGACTGCGTGCCATAATTCGCATACCTGGCACGTATTCTGGACTATTTTTTCCGAAAATCTGCTCTTTAACGAAGGCGTTAATTTGGTCTACGCGGCTGTTTGTATAGGCAATTACTTTGACGCTACTGTTATCTTCCTTAAATTCCTTAGAATTAAATAGTTCGACTATTTTTTCTTTAAAATCGTCTTTAGATAGTGCAACAATAGTGCCGTCTTCGGAGGTGCGAATTGCTTCAGGTTTTGTACTGTCGATATTGTTGCGAATAGTTTCAGCGGTTTTACCAATGTCACCACCGTAGCGCATGACTTCTGTTAAATCTGCACGATTTTCGATCTGGAATACGGCGCTGGCTGGTTCACCAACGGGAGGAAGTTGTGCATCGTCTCCCATATAAATCACTTTCACGCCTTGTTTGGCAACCTCTTCAAGCTTTTCGCGCAACGCTTTATTTATCATCGAACTTTCATCGACGACGATGATATCGTACTTGAGGTGCTGGTTATTCCTTTCTTTTTTATCGCGGTCGTAAAATACCTCGCCGGTGACTTCGTTATACTTTTCTTTGAGTCCTAATAGTGAATGTGTTGTCTTAGTATCGGCTTCAATTCCTTGTGATTCTCCCATTTCGCGCAATACTTTAACCGCGCTATTGGTGGCAGCAGTAAAACAAATTTTTGTCTGCTGTTCTCCCTGTTTGAGTATTTTGAGTAATTGCTGAATAACGTAAGTTTTACCTGTACCAGCGTATCCCGTTAGTAAGAATTCGTTATCTTTACTGTTACCGCTAATCGGTTGTTGGGAGAAAGCAACCATCTTGCTTAACGCATTCTTTTGTCCTTCGTTGAGTGTTGCTATACTATTTTGTAGTACAATATCAACTTGTTTGCGAGTTGCTGCGAGTTTATTCTCATTTAATTTAGTTTCTGCTATCTTTTTTGCGCTTGAGCTTTTTCCGTTGTTAGAAACAAAACTAACTTCTTGTTTCTGAAACTGGCTTAATAGCGTTTTTGCTTCTTGATGTAACGGTTTGAGGTCGGATGATTTTACTTGATATCTGTCTTGAAGTTGGTATATAACAGTAGAAGAATCACCTTCTAGTTTAATATTCGTAATTCCCATCTCTTGGGCTTTTTTCAATCCCAGTATTGCAGCTTTATATTCTGCTTGTGGTCCCGTTGCTGTTCCGATAGACTCGCTGATTTGTATCTTTTTACCATCAGGAGTTGTGATTTCTACTCCCGCTGCAGCATCTTTATTATCGCTGTTAATTCCCTTGAAGCTTATGATAGCTACATTACTTGTAGCGGCTTCTTGACTTTGTGTATTCTCAAATGCTTTTTCTGCTTTTTGAGTAATTAATTCAAATGATTTTTCACCGTATTTTTCGATGGCTTTCTGCTTTAGCTTGAGAGCTTCTTCAAGCTTATTACCATTTAGTTCTGTGTTAGCTTCTCTTTCTAGTTTAAGAATAGGTTTAACTTCTTCAACTGCTTTGGATGGAAAGCTTTCAATTGCAGAAGCTAGCTGAGGGTAATTATTTACTAGAGTATCTTGTACAAACTTGCTCCACTCACTGCTAGTCGTAGGAGATGGTACTTCGTTTTCTACCTCGGTAGCAGCTTTAATCCATGCTAATTCTAAATTAGTAAGTTTTTGTGCTTCTGTGTTAAGTTCTTCTTGATTGAGGTTAGGAATACTTTCTATGAACTCTACAAACCTTGCGGATGGTGGTTCATTTAAGTCTATGTACCTTTCAACGTTAGTTTGATTATACTCTGACCATAATTTGCTATGTTGAAGGTATAGATTACTGCTGTAAGACTCTAGCTCTTTGATAATTTCTTCACTAAATTCTGGTTGTTGTTCTAACCAATCTGTAAATTCCTCTTGCTGAGAGCCTTTTTTAGAACTATTATCAAGTTCTGTTTTAATTTTAAACGTTTTTTTTATTAGTTGTAACTGTTCATCAGAAACATCTTTGGCTTTGAGGTTAAACTCATAATAACCCTTATTAAAACCCTCTGTATTGTCTAAAGTTTCATCAAAATCGAATCCATTCTCATGAAGAAAATCTCTGGCTTTTGTAATTTCGCGGAAGTCTACTACCAATGCGATCGCAGGTGAATATCCGTAATCTTCTGATACCCAGCTATACTCTGGTGTGTATGCAATAACTGCTTCACGCTGTGGCGAGTTATCTAGCCCTTCGGCGGTCGTTGCACTTGGAGTGCTTGGTGGTAAATTGAAGTATGGGTTTGTTTGTGGGTTATACCTGTAGTCTTGTGTTATCTCTGTTGCCACAGGTTTTTGAGAAAGGATACTTACTTGTAGTTCCGTTTGTCCTGTTGGCACTTCGCCTGCGATTCCTATGGAAAGCTTTGCTAACGCAGGGGGTGTACCAGTTGCATTTTCCTCTTGTACAGGTTTTGCAGGTGTAATTCCTAATGGCGCTTCTTCCTGGTTTAGCTTTTTTAAACGGTTAGGCAGCGATTGAAGTGCCTGTTTGTATTCGCTTAATTCTGGACTTTGGTTTTGGGACAGCAGGCTACCCTGTTGATAAACCCTTTCGCTGAGTTCTTGACTTAACGATTCGTAACGCTCAAATCCCGATCCGTTGCTAATGTCAATAGGTTCTCCCAGCAGGGTCTTTAGACCTTCTTGAAGTTCTGAGCCTACTTGGTTATTCTCCAGGATAAATATTGCCGTGTTACTGTCGTTTTCGATGATGTAACTATTTTCTGTATCTTTGGACTCTAACCAGTCGTGTACTGCAATGGCATCTTGTGCTGGGACTACGAATCCTACAGCGTCTTTGATTTGTTGCGAACCTTCTTCATCAATATAAGCTGGGTTATAGAAATATACAGTTTGTTCGGGAATAATTGGGGTGGGTTGTAGAAGAGTATCTGCACTTTTGATATTACCACCAGCACGGTCAATAAACGTTTGTTTTAGTTCATCACTGATGGTACTTTCATCGAGCATGAATACAGTCATACCCTTTTTGGCTTCTAACCGAGCTTGTGACGCCGGAAGCTGTTCGTATGATACTCCTACTTTTTCTAGATACTTTTTCGTTCTTTCGGCTAATTTTTCATCAACTGCTAATCCCACAATTCCTACTAATTTTTGTTCTTTATCTTGGAACATTATTGTAGGACGTTCGTTAATTTTAGCAAGTATTTGGTTACTTTTTTCTTGCTGTTCGTTCCTGACAGGCTGCTCGTTGCTTACAAGCTGACTGCGCTTAATCCATCGGTCGGAATACTGTACAGTTTCTGGGTTAATGGTTATCTTGCAGGTACTTTCATTACTGGTAATTTGTACAGGGATACTGGTTCGCTGCTGATTGGAGCGAATAATACCTGTATCAATTAGTTTTTGTACAGTGCTACTTTCTTTTCTTTGCCACTGTATCTGTCCATTTCCTTTATTTAACTCGGCTTCGAGTCGTTCGGCGTGCTGACCGATAATACCGAGTGATTGGTCGCCGATCTTAGCGATATAAACGTGCTTTTTATCAAATGCTCTAACTAAAGTTTCTCTAAACCCTTGGTCATTAAGATCCTGTTTTTTGTACCTTGGATTAGTAATATTAATTCGTAACAGATTACCTTCAGTTGTTTCTGCTATAGCATAAGCATTTTCTCTAGTCGTGATGGTTTGAACTTTAAGCTTTAACTGTTGTCCGTTTCCGGGCTTTTCTGCTAACCAGCCTTGGACAATGCCCTCTTTTACTGATTCCTTATCGATATTACCTAACTTTTCCGGGTTGTTACCATTTTGAATATAAATACTATAGTCTTCTCGAATCAGGTCAACTTTTTCGATTGTTAACATTACCGAAGAAAGGCAGAGGGCAGAGGGCAGAGGGCAGAAGGAAAGAAGGTAAGCTTTGATACAAAAATAAGTCCTCTGTTCTCTGCCATAAGGTTTAAAGCCCCTGAATTTATTTATGGAGAAAAATAAACGCGTAGCAACTTTATTAAATCCCCCGAATTCATTCGTGGGGACGCCTTCTGCCTTCTGCCTTCGTACTTCTGCCTTCTTAAAGGTTCATTATTGAACCTTTGAGAATTATTTCCAAACTTATTAACTTCACCTACCTTAAAGGTGAGTTCTGGAAGTCCGGGTACTTTGGTTGTGACAGAGGCAGTATATACCTCACCTTTGGCGATGCTGGCAGTAGCAGTAGTACCAATGGGCAGTCGAGCGTTATTCTGTTCGATGTTTCCAAATGTTTCGTAATTACCCTCTTGATTCTGTATTTCAATTACGCTCTTTCCATTTTCGCCTATATTAAACCGAATATTTTGGGGTTGATTCTCATTAAAAACTTCACTATTGCGGTCGAACCCAGTGATGCTAAATTCGCTAAACTGAAGTGTTTCTAGCCGACTGATAATTTCTTGGGAAAAGGCAGCAAATGCGAAATTAGAAACCTTCTTTTGGTTATCGTTACCTTTTTCATTACTACTTTCACGAGTAGTTGAAACTGCCCATGTGGCAGCCGCCATTGCTAGTTTTTGGTCTAGGACGCTATCGCGTCCCGCTTCGCTATCGGGAACCGAATTATAAAATTCCTCTGCTGCTTGATAGGCTTTTTGGTAGAGAAGTTTAATCTGACCTTCACTCAGTTCAGGCTGGAAGGATATTTTGTTAGAGGTTACTTCCTGTCCTGGCGTAATTCCTATCTCTTCCAGTTTATTTTCCTGCTCCTTAGCAAGCGTTCCTAATGCTCTAAACTTGGGTTTACCATTCTCAGTTTCATCGTTGATTTGGGCGTATAAGATATATTTATGCGAGCGGCTAATACTGCGTTTTTCGTCTGGTATTTCTGATAGTTTGAGGGTAATTTTATTAGCTTTCCAGATTAGTTCGTTATCATACTGTAGAAGGTTAGTTACACTGACTTGATTGCCATTAGCAAGTGTAATAATTGCCGACGGCCCTTTTTCCGTTTCTTTTTGTCTAGATAGCTCACTCGCTCGGTTAAATAATTCATCAAATTGCCTCTTGGCTACGGTGCATTGTAAGCGCTGTGAATTTGAAAATTCAACTCCCTTAAATAAATCCTGAAATTGGACGAGTTCGCGTGATTCGAGACGAGCCTTCTCAAAATACTGATTAGTTTTAGCAATTAATAATTCAACAGGCGAGTATCCCGTTGGTTGGATGGTGCTATCAATATAAATATCTTTCTTCTTGTCCCGTATGTAGTTGACTTCCCGGTGGAGAATCCGACTGTTGTTGCGGATAATTTCCATTTCGGGTTTTTTGGCACTTTTGAAGAGGTCAACCGCAATTTGGTTTTGAAATGCTGCTGACTCTATCATTTCGCGGTATATTCGGGTGTTGGTATTCATCGCAAAGAGCGCATTTGCCTGGGTTAGGGGTTTCTTGCGAACAGTTTGGACAAACTCTTCCAAGGAAGCGCGATACTTGTCGGGAACTTCTTTACCTTCTATACCCTTGGACTTTGCCCAGGCTTCTGTCTTGAACAAATCTTCGTAGTGTTTAGCTACCTGCTGTACGTAGTCAATTTGGTCTTTTTCACTACCAAAGGTTTTCAATATGGTAATTTCTGACTCTAACGCTTCGATTGACGTAAGGTGATTATTGATAACACCGACGCTAATGCCATCGCTCATGTGGATAGCAATTTCTTCAAATTCAGGCTGGGTACCGTCTTCTTGGTAGAAAGATTGTTTTTTAAGTTTAACAGTTGGAGCGTAAACGTTTTCAGGTAGGTTGCACTCAAGAGCTTCTGCTGTGAGGTTAGGGTATTTGCTTGCTGCAAGGAACCCGATGCAGTCACCATCGTAATCGCGGGCTTGGCGTTCCTGTTCGGACTCTTGGGGAAGAATTTCTAGTTCATAACCAGCTGATTGAAGTTTTTTAATATACTCGTTAAATTTATTGGTAAATTCAATTTTGTCTTTAGTTTCCAGCTTGCCGATATTTTTGTCCAAGTAATTTTCAATACCTTCTAACTGAATATTTTTCCCTTGGGCTTCGGGAAGGATAAATAAAAGTTGTTCGTTTAGGCGGTTGTAAATGCGATCGCTTGTTTCGTCCGAGACAGCGATAACACCTGCGAGGGGTTTGCCATCTGGTCCAAGTATGTCTTCTACAACTTTGTTGGTGGAGACACATAGACCGTTTGAGTTGAGGAAGGGGGAGCGGAAGTTGAGGACTTGTTCTCCATCCTGGTAATGGGGGATGGAGATTTCGCCGTTCTGCAGGTCTTTGGAGGGAATGACCATCGCCCGTTCAAACGTGAGCGTTTTGCCGATGGCGATTTCCTTCCACTCGTTTTGAACGAACCGAGCGAGTTCTCGCTGTACCTTCTCGGTTTCGAGCAGCTGTTCTTGTCCTTCCAGGTCAGCTTTGATGAGTTTGTAGATAAACGAGTCATTAGTAAGGCGATCGCCTACGACGGGCGCTCCCGCGCCATCGCGCAGTGTCTCTAACTCGAATGCTACTGTTGAATCGCTTTCGGCTTGTTCTTCAAGTGTGGTTGCTTGTTCTTCTAGAAAGGCTTTCCGCTTCTCGTACTTTTCGCAATAAAGTTGGGCTAGTTGCCGGGGGTCGTCCTGTGCTTCCTTAAGTCTTTTGGCTTCGAGTTCTAGTTGTTCGGTAAAGTCTTTCACTCCATTGGGGAAGGAAGCAAGTAACTGTGAGATAGCTGTCTTACCAAGTTCAGACTGTGATTTTTCACCTAACCAAATATTTTGCCTGTACAGTCCAGGTTGAATTTGTGGTTTAGTTGCGCCATTAGGGTTGTCTTTATCAGTTCCCTTGAATGCAGACAGGGGAAGAACTAGGTCAATTTTGGTCTGGTTATTGGGGTCTTGATAGTTAAGGATTTGGCCAAGGTTTGCAGGGCGCAGCGTACCTTTACCGAAGCGGTATTTTGTATCATTCCCGTCCTGGTCAATCCAGCCGAAGCGGTGCTGGATGACGCGGTATTGGTCGCCTTCTTGGTGTCCCGTTAGCTGGTGGTATAACTCTGTGGAAATTTGTCCGTAACAGTCCCCTGTTAGTCGATATGCTTGGTCATTGTTGATGATGCTAGCGTTTTCCCCATTGCTGTCATCAACAACTAAGACGTTTAACTCTCGGTTGACGGCATATTTGCATGCACCAAGGAAGATAGAGCCGTAAGCACCTCTATCTTTATTATCAGGACACAGTTGTTTAATGACATCTAGATATTCTTCTGGACCGTATAATAATCGGGTTTTTGAAGATAGTAATAACTTATGCCCATCAGGGTGATTTTTTAGTTGAAGAGCAGTAGACTTTTCGTCCATATGCCCAAAGGAAAAGTTTCCCCCAGGAAAAAATTTTTCTAGTAGAGTATTGTTAAGCGCTTCTTTTAAAAGTGAATCTGGGTTGTTAGTATTACCATCAATATGAATCCATTGATTTAATCTAGTGTCAAAATGTTTAGTTTGAATAGTCATATATAAAAAAATAAACTTATAAAATTTCTACTTTTTTGCACTAAAGTACCCCTAGAGTTCGATTTTACTTGCCCTATCTTGGTAATCCATTCAACAATTTTCTGATTTATACCTGCAAAATGTATTTATTTTAAGCTAATTATATTTTTGATTTTTTCTTGGTTAATTGCTTGTTAGCCTTATTTGCCGCAATATCAATATTTAAATATGGTAAAAAATTTACGAATTACTCGATTATGTTTTAACTAGTACTAAATTGGTCGTAATTTTCGTAATGTTTGCTATCTTGGTTGTGCTTATAGTTACAGTCCGCTCTGCACGGATTTGACCGCAACAGAGACGGTATTGGCTGCGAGCGTTAAAATTGCTATCGACTGTTAGGCATCGCGCTTCAGACGAAGCGCGATGGGCGAACGCGAGTGCGTGCGCTCCGCGCTCAGCCCCGTCATGGGCGATTGGGCTTTGCCCAGTGCCGTAAGTGGTTGTATTTTCTTCTTTCTAGTAAGCGCAAGTTTTTACTGTTCAATCCCCCCTTTAGATTGTGATTTATTGATTAGTGCTTGTTGAGTAAAAGTTCGCAGGCTTTCGATTTGCTCGATTTCGTTAGCTGTTAGTCGGGTGGGTTGAACTTCATACCACTTCCCCTCTGAGTACTGGGTTTGCATCACAGGAGTATTGTCCCCATGACGGCAAACACTCAGGACATTTTCATCTAGGCTTGCGCTCAATTCCCGTCCGTTGATACGGAGCCTATTAGTAACAAGCATATAGTCAGTAATGGTTGAAGGCAGGTGGCACAAGTGTGAAGGCAAAAGAGTTTCTTCTGAAGGAGATTGCTCGCTAGGGAGTTGTTCAGTAGTGGGTAGAAAGGTTTCTTCTGGGGGAGACTCTTGGGAGTGCTGTTCCTTTAGTTGCGCCTGTGATGACTGCATGGGAGGATAGCCCAAGATTTCATCTTCTATGAAAGTTGGTGGTTGTTTCTCCTCTTGGGGGGCAGGTACAAGTGGTTTTTCTTCGGGGGGCTGTAGCTCAGATGTGATTCGATAATTTTCATATACAAAGTTTGCGATGTTCCTGAAGGAGCCGCCTTTTGTGATGGGCAAAGCCCTACCTTCGGTGATCGCGTATTTATCTGTAGGGAAAGTTGAACTACTATCGTGGTTAACTAGTTCTGTGGAATCCCTCCGTTGTGCGGAAGATTCTTCTTTCTCTAGTGATAGTTCTTCCTCAACCTCAATTAAAACCACCTGAATTGGTTGCCTCAATTCTTCCTCTTGTGGCGGTGGCAGTTGTCCTTCTACCTCGCTTTCAACTGGTGGAGGAGTATTTTGACCATTCGGTAGTGACAGTTCGATTTCGGATTCTTCTTGTGGGGGAAGTGACTGTCGGGAGCGTTGTTCTTGCTGTGAGAACTGTACTTTCCTTTTTGTTCCGCCAGTTGCTGCAGTAACCTTATCTTCCAGTTTCGGCTCTACTATCAAACCCTCATCCGAATAATTGCTAGTCAGTAGATTTGTACTAATAGGTAGGTTAGAGTTTCTGTCGGTATCGCCGCTACTGTTGCTTGTACTGCTGCTAGTAGGTTTATCATTAGTACTGTATTGTTCCTTGCTAACATTGGTATTGTTTATACGGCTAAATGCCTTTGTTTTAGCTTGTTGGAGTACGTCTATATCCCTCGAAGGCTTATATATTAGCTTATATTCCGATTGGAGTTTCTTCCAACTGTAATGTTTGTATACTTGATAACCAGCAATTTTGACATGATTGTGGATGTAGGTAAAGCCGAGTAGTTCATCTCCCCTCATCTTGGGTAATACCGCAATGTTATTTTCCTCCAGTCGTTGGATGAAAGTAGAGATGGTGGGACTATCTTTAATGGCTTCCCCTATCGCTGACCGAATAATTTCCTTACTCGTTGGGGTTTTATGCTTACTAGACTCGTCCGAAAATTTGCAACACCCTCTGAGTCTGGCTTTGGATAGCGTTGA
>NZ_CAWUDP010000108.1:0-31877 GCF_963920835.1 Scytonema sp. PCC 10023 | reverse complement strand
AACTGGCACTTAGTCTTGGAATTGACATTCAAATTTCCAGGTGCAAGATATGAGGGAGCGCAATCGCTCTCCTGGATCCTAGAAGCGTCGCCTGTAACCCTTATTCTTTCGTCAACTTACAAAAGTTTTCGGTCTACTGAAAGTCGCTGCTCACTCGCCTAGTAGTTAAAATGTACTAAAACATGCCGCTCGGTTAGAGGTATAAAAAAGTGGAGTCAAGTTGGTTGTTGATACTAGCATCCATCAAAGGTCGGGGGAAAGGATTGGGGAATTGTCAATTTTTGCCTTCAGAGAGGGCAACTAGTGCAGGTAGGCAAAAATAACTAACCAGTTTTTGAGTTGTACTAAACACTGATAAGCTCAAATAATAGAAACATTGGAGGGGAAGTCAACGATCAACTCAATACCCATAAATCAGAATCTTTAGTTAGACTTGTCGCTACTAACTGCGGGATTGGCACTGATTTAGGCGTTAAAGGTAAATCTGGAATTCTCCATTCGATGGAGTCTCGTGCAGCCTTTTTAACTGATCTGGGTCATCGAATTCGTTTTGTCTATACTCCAAAGCATAGTTCTTGGCGATGTAGCACATTGAGTGCTGGTTTAGCATCTTGGTACGTCGCTTACAACGAAAGTGGTAACTTTACTTCTACTAAAGACCTCAAGCAACCAATTTTAAATTTTATTGATTACTTCAATCCCACGTTGGCAAAACCATTTGTTTGAAAGTTTTTAGGTTCTCCCAATTCTGCGTAGACTGGTCAGTTATTTCTGCTAGCTTGCACTAGCATATAGAATAACTACTCTTTGGTCTTCTCCAATCATTTTCTTTAGAGCAGTTGAGTCGTAGCACCTATGAGCACCATTAGATCTAATGCAAAGCACTCTACCTTCATCCGCCCATTTCGCTAAAGTCTTGACATGAAATCTTGTTAGTTCTGATGCTTCTTGTGGGGTGATATATGGCATATTTTCGGAATAATCGTTTTTTTCTATATTATGACGACTATTCCGATTTCTTACTATTTTGCCGTACTAGCTAACTTCAGTAGACCGAAAACTTTTGAAATTTGACGAAAGAATAAGGGTTTCAGGCGATGCTTTTGAAGTTGACGAGAGCGAGCTTCTGCGATTGCACAGAGTTAATCCACAACCTCCGTTGCTCAAAAAGCAGATTTTAAGGGGATTAAGCGTGAATGGTGTACACTCGCTCAAATGAATGGTTGGTAAGCCTTCTAGAAAACTTTTCGGTCTACTGAACTTGTCATAATTTCTGTGGGAAACTACTAGTCCCAGAATATCTTTGTAGATTTTTTTTGCCTGATAATCGCAATCACTGGCTGTACACCATCATCTATCTCCCCTGATTCCTGCAGGTGAGAAATCGTCTTTGCTACTTTTTTGAAAAGCCGACCTCTGCCTTGTGTAAAATCGTCGATAGCCTTCTTTTTCTGGCTGTCGAATTCAAGAATAATAGTGTTTGCTTTTTTACGTTTACTTTTTTTATCCTTCTTTTTCTTCTGATTGGAAATCTCTGATTCTAGTTCGATTAACTCCAAAATTTCCCACTCTTTAATAGTTAATTCGTTAGCAATCACTGTCCCACCTCCACCCTGTTGGATCGAGATGTATTTACCGTGGTGATCCTTGAGCGCCACCTTGTTGTCTGCCATTCGCACCAGGTCAAACATTTCGTATTCTTTGATGTGACCTACCCAAGCAAAGTTGCCATCTGGAAGTACGCTGAGGTACTCTTGTTTGAGCGGAGCTTGCAATGCTACTTTGCCATTTTCCAGGGTAATCAACCTAAAGGTTTCCCAAGTTTTAATGCGATCACTATTCGCTAGCAGTGGACCACCGCCACCATTTTCTGCGACCAAGTACTGTCCGTTAGGAACTTTAAAGGCTACTGGTCGGCATGAAAGTGTATTTGTCTTTTCACTACCCGCAACAGCAATCAGCCCTTGTCCGTTTGCTTGAGTAAGGATCAGCTCAGTAGTTTGAGATGCTGGAGCTAAATTAACAATGGGGTTGCCATTATTTTGATAAATAGCTTTGACTCCGGCAAAAATTGGATGAGAACTATTAACAGCTTGATTACCTCTAATACCGTTATATACGCCCGAAAGTTTTAAACCAAAGGCATTGAGAAAAGTATTCCAATTTTTGGCTTCTTGCTGAGAATCATCCAAAGTTCCTACAGCCAAATAAACGTTTCCCCCGGCTTTGACATAATCAATTAACACCTGATTATCAACCGAGTCTCCACACAGAAAGATGCCATCATAAGTTAACAAAGTCGGTAGATCAAATTTAATATTCTTGCCAACAGTCCATGCGTAACCTGCTTTAGCCATTGTCTGTGCTAACACAGATTCTGTTAAGCCAAAGTTAGTGGAGTAGGCATGGAATTTCCCTGTGCTACGCCCCCCAGCAAACCATTTAGCAATATTGGTGACAAAATTCACCGTGTCCGGAGCTTGTGTAAACCCGGTGTTACTTAAAGTCCATTCGTCAGCGTTGACTACTATCTTGCCGATTTGAGGTGTTTGAGAGCTTTCTGGTGGTTGGGATGAAGGTGTCTTTGTCTTTTCACTACCCTCAAAAGTGGCAATCAGCCCTTGTCCGGTTGGATGAGTGAGGATAATCTGATTTGTTTGAGACGCTGGAGCTAAATCAACAATGGAGTTGCCATTATTTTGATAAATAGCTTTCACTCCGGCAAAAATTGGATGAGAACTATTAATGGGTTGATTACCACTAATGCCGTTATATACCCCTAAAAGTTTTAAACCAAAGGCATTGAGAAAAGTATTCCAACGGTCGGCTTCCGGCTGAGGTCCATCCGAACCTGTTCCTGCTCCCAGATAAACATTCCCCCCGGCTTTGACATAATCAATTAACACCTGATTATCAACCGAGTCTCCACATAGAAAGATGCCATCATAGGTTAACAAAGTCGGCAGATCAAATTTAATATTCTTGCCAACAGTCCATGCGTAACCTGCTTTAGCCATTGTCTGTGCTAACACAGATTCTGTTAAGCCAAAGTTAGTGGAGTAGGCATGGAATTTCCCTGTGCTACGCCCCCCAGCAAACCATTTAGCAATATTGGTGACAAAATTCACCGTGTCCGGAGCTTGTGTAAACCCGGTGTTACTTAAAGTCCATTCGTCAGCGTTGACTACTATCTTGCCGATTTGAGGTGTTTGAGAGCTTTCTGGTGGTTGGGATGAAGGTGTCTTTGTCTTTTCACTACCCTCAAAAGTGGCAATCAGCCCTTGTCCGGTTGGATGAGTGAGGATAATCTGATTTGTTTGAGACGCTGGAGCTAAATCAACAATGGAGTTGCCATTATTTTGATAAATAGCTTTCACTCCGGCAAAAATTGGATGAGAACTATTAATGGGTTGATTACCACTAATGCCGTTATATACCCCTAAAAGTTTTAAACCAAAGGCATTGAGAAAAGTATTCCAATGGTCGGCTTCCGGCTGAGGTCCATCCGAACCTGTTCCTGCTCCCAGATAAACATTCCCCCCGGCTTTGACATAATCAATTAACACCTGATTATCAACCGAGTCTCCACATAGAAAGATGCCATCATAGGTTAACAAAGTTGGCAGATCAAATTTAATATTCTTGCCAACAGTCCATGCGTAACCTGCTTTAGCCATTGTCTGTGCTAACACAGATTCTGTTAAGCCAAAGTTAGTGGAGTAGGCATGGAATTTCCCTGTGCTACGCCCCCCAGCAAACCATTTAGCAATATTGGTGACAAAATTCACCGTGTCCGGAGCTTGTGTAAACCCGGTGTTACTTAAAGTCCATTCGTCAGCGTTGACTACTATCTTGCCGATTTGAGGTGTTTGAGAGCTTTCTGGTGGTTGGGATGAAGGTGTCTTTGTCTTTTCACTACCCTCAAAAGTGGCAATCAGCCCTTGTCCGTTTGCTTGAGTAAGGATCAGCTGACTAGTTTTAGATCCTGGTTCTAAATTAACAATGGGGTTGCTATTAGCTTGATAAATAGCTTTCACTCCGGCAAAAATTGGATGAGAAGTATTAACGGCTTGATTACCTCTAATTTCGTTATATATGCCCGAAAGTTTTAAACCAAAGGCTTTGAGGAAAGTATACCAATTTTTGGCTTCTTGCTGAGGATCTTCCAATGTTCCTGCTCCCAGATAAACGTTCCCCCCGGCTTTGACATAATCAATTAACACCTGATTATCAACCGAGTCTCCACACAGAAAGATGCCATCATAGGTTAACAACGTCGGCAGATCAAATTTAATATTCTTGCCAACAGTCCATATGTACCCTGTTTTAGCCATTGTCTGTGCTAACTCAGATTCTGTTAAGCCAAAGTTAGTGGAGTAGGCATGAAATTTCCCTGTACTACGCCCCCCAGCAAACCATTTAGCAATATTGGTGACAAAATTCACCGTGTCCGGAGCTTGTGTAAACCCGGTGTTACTTAAAGTCCATTCGTCAGCGTTGACTACTATCTTGCCGATTTGAGGTGTTTGAGAGCTTTCTGGTGAAGGTGCTTCAGTGCTGGTTCCTTGTCCTTGTCCTTGCCCTGACAAAGGTTCAATGATAGCATCTTTGCGTTCGCCCTCAGGCTGGAAGATTCCCAAACATCCTCCTTGTTCATCGGTAACCACCCAAGGATGATTAACGTAGGTCGATTGTGTGAACGACTCTCCTGGTTTTAAATCTTTGTATAATTGGCGCTGAGCTTGATAGTTAATCCAGTAAACTTTCACTAAAGCGCTGGTTTTATTAACGAAATTTATGCTGGTAGCAGCTCCTCCCTCAAGGGAACGAAGTTGATTTTCATTCTCGCAACCCAGTTTTGACAATTGATTTGTCTGGTTAACGGTTGTCATGGTTTTAACTTTTGATTTTCAGCGTTGGATGTGTTGAAAAGAGCGGAGCCTTACCCACGTTCTGCTCATTTTAATCTGAATTTTTAGAAGTACTCATTGCCCAATCATATTTGCAAGCGAGGGCTGCAAACCCTTTGATTTTACAACGGGCATTTGCGAATTTCAAAAACCCATAAAATAGAGCAAATCGTAACTTTTAATCATTCAATTTTCTCCATTTTAAAATTATCAATGGGACGAGGATAATGCAAGGACAGTTAAGACAGTTAAGCAAATAATTTACCAGGGCAAACGCATCTAAATTAGTCTTGACAAAAAGCTTTGTTAGTGTATTAACGAAATCATTAGAGTTTATCGTTTGATTGATTTTCTACGGCTATGAGCGATCGCCTAAAGCTTTGTCAATAAGCAGACATTAATGCGATATTTTTCCCGTTTATTGAGATTTAAACGCTCTTATTGACAAGATGCGTTTGCCCTGAATAATTTACAAGACAGTTAACCGTTCCATTTTTGCTCACAAATGCTCACAAAAACTTCCTGATTCAACCACCGACCTCTGAGTCTTCGTGTTTATGGAGGAAAATCCCGGCTAAACTAGCCGTACCAAATTCAAACTGGCGTTCTAGTCTCTGTCAGCTTTCCAGCTACAACTGCATTCCAAAACTCTGACCGATAATAGTACTTTGTCTTTCTCCTAAACTAAAGACCTTGATAAAAGTATACCAATTGTTGGCTTCTTGCTGAGAATCTTCAAAGTTCCTACAGTTAAATAAATGTTCCCCCCAGCTTTGACATAATCAATTAACACCTGATTATCAGCCAAATCTCCCCACAGAAAGATGCCATCTATAGATTAACAAAGTTGACAGATCAATTTTAATATTCTTGCCAACACTCCATGTGTAACCTGCTTTAGGCATTGTCTGTGCTAACTCAGATTCGGTCAACGGGAAGTTAGTGGAGTAGGCATGGAATTTACCTGTGCTACGCCCTCTGTAAACCATTTAGCAATGTTGGGGACAAAAGTTGTCGTGTCGGGAGCTTGTGCCAACCCGGTATTAAGTAGATATTATACCAATTTAATATGAAGCCCTATTCTATGCAGCTTCATATTAAATTGGTATTAGTATCACTACACCCCAAAACATGCAAGTTGGCGCTCACCAGGTGGAGATTGAATTGTTTGTTTTATCACGTCAATGTTTAGAGAGACGGATTGGCGATCGCCAATTATTAAAGTCAGAAATTGCCACCTGGCAGCAACAACCCAATCATGCGTAAGCAAGTGTAAATTGGCGCTTTCAAACCACGGTTGCACGTAAGAAGATGGAGCTATTATACCCGACTATCTGACCGGGCGAAGTTTCCTTAGTAGACTACTAGGTTTAGGTAAGTTTTTTAGATCAGTAAGTAGTACCCCCAACATACCCAACTTTTAATCTTAGTTAGTTTTGTTGAAAATGACTGAGCTATATTTTTATACCATAATTCGAGCAAATCTTTACATAATATTTGTTTTGGGATGCTTGTCACCCCGTCATAAAGGGGTGAAAAATCACCTTGATCTTGACGAGGAAAAACTACGGGTTTCAACGTAGACGTCGTTTATTATGCTAGAATATGTTCAAACAATGAAGCAAAATTACTCAAATTACTCAAATTAAGGAGTAGATATGAGCAAAGGACTAGGTCTTAAACGAGCTGTGGTGCTGCGTAGCGATGATTCTTATGGTGGCTATGCGGACACCATCTTTGGCGAAGATAAGAAAAGGAGAAAGAGAAGAAAGAAGAGGAAGAAGCAATCGAAATTTTTGAGTCCTTGGGAAAAGACCGTCAGGCGTGCGGCGAAAGATCAAGTCAAAGCAAGTGAGACTTACCTAGGTCGGCACGAAAGATCGAATAAAAAGAAGAAAAACGGCTGGATTCGCGATTTAAATAAGAATGTGAGCAAGTCTTTGTCTAAGCTAGGAGGAGTCTATAGTATATACAAACTAAATCCATTTTAGTTTTTTCCATAAGGAGTATTTCCAAGACATAGGGAAAAGTAACCGCCGTTAAGCAGACTTATCGCGTACCAAAAGATGTTTTAAAAGGGTATTTAGGTTTTATATGCAGTACAGCAAAGCAAGTCAGTACATAGAACAAAGCTTGATTGTTTTGATGTAACTGCTCCTATTTACAAAGGGAAAACTGTACCTTCCGTGTCTTTTAAAACATCGTTTTAAAAGGAATAAGTCAAGACAATGAGTCTTGGTTTAGAGCGAAAAAAGTTACCTCAATTCCTACATCATTCACAAATAACAACCCTTAGTGAAACGATGATAGTCAACTGAGTGAGGAATTGTGTAGTTATCTAAAGTATAACCAAAATAGTGAGGTAAACCAATGTCAGAGATTCAGACTGAGAGTACTAAACCTAAAAAACAAAAAAAAGCAAATACTATCATTCTTGAATTCGGTCGGCAGAAAAAAAAGCGTATCCGCGATCTTCGAGAAGGTAGGGGTCCGATGTTCAGAAAAGTAGTAAGGGCGATTTCTGAGCTACAAAAAGCAGGGGAAGTAGGCGATTCTGTGCAGCCAGTTATTGTAATTGTCAAGCAAAAAAGATCTAGCAGGAAAGGATTTTGGGACTACTAAAGTTTGGGACTAAAAGTATAACCATAAGACAACAAAATCCAGATATGTAGTTGCTTTAATCGCTTAAAGCAGCGTTTAATTTAGTTGTCGGAGTGGTTAACCTAGTTTTTACAACGGCGTTTATTGTTGAGCTACAAGGTTCATAGTAGCTGAAGTTGAAAAAATTTAAGAATCATTTTCCCCCACCACAATCGCCGATTTGGTGGTTTTAAACTGGTGCTTCTCAACAAAGTCCTCATTAATTATTTCCTACTGCCTTTTTAATTAACGATATTTTTAAGCATAAGTAGGAAAAACTTTGTATGAAAAAAACGAGAAGCTCTAGTATAAATTAGGAACGCGGAATTTAACTAGTCACCGATGGTTAAGAATGGTTGCGTAGCGAACCTTCTAAGATTCCCTCTGTGGTTAACATAGATTCTTCCTCAAGGGGTAGTTTCAAAAGAGAGGTTAGACTTGTCACGCTTATGCTTGACAAGTCTAAACAGACAGTAAAAACACATGGTAATGATGCCATTGCCTTAGCAGCATCTCATTTTGCTTGCAAGTTCCCTCTACTCAAAGCTTTTCACTCTTAGGGGTTATTCGGCAAACTTTACGACTTTTCAGACATCCTCTAAGCTCGACTTTATCCATTTTTTTGGCAACGTGATCGCTATCACTGAAATCTTTGTGGGACGGTAGTTTTACTTTTTGAACTTCATTGATAGTCTCTAATATGGGAAAAGTATTTGCCAAAAAGCCAGGGTTTTTGCCGGATAAAGGAAGCCAAGTTCTTAATTTTGGATAAAGTCGAGCTAAGATTGTCTTCGGCGTTGACCGGGGAATTCTCCTCATCTCATGTGCATTCCTCTCCAAACCTCCCTTGTGACATGAACTACTACTGGTCCTATCGCATTAGTTCTGATGGGTTGTAGAGACGCGCCATAACACGTTTCAGAGCGGGTTTTGACGATTTACCCGAGTCTCAAAATTAATGCGATGAACTACTAGTAGTCCATCAAGGCAACAAGGGACTTCCAAATAAAAAAATATCCCAAATTTTCTTGTGGGATGGCTTCAGTCTGGATGCGTTGCTTTGGTAAACTACTAAAACGTTATTCGTAAAGGACGAATTAGTTAAAAGGGTTGAAAAAGCAGACATCGGTTCTTAAGTAGAATATTGTCGCTTAAATCTTCGATCTCGCTCCATAACTAGTTTTGAATTATACAGATTAGTTGCTGGAATCACTGTTTGCAACATCAACACAAGAGGTCAAATCAATAACGTGAAGATCTTATTAGTCTGTACAGAAAAGTTACCTGTTCCTTTTATCCGAGGTGGGGCTATTCAGACTTACATTGATGAAATATTGCCTTATTTGAGTCGAGAACATAAAATCACAGTTTTCTCGGTCTCTGACCCAGATCTGCCTGAACATGAAGTTCGAGATGGCATACGCTACGAACGGGCCGCAGGCGACACTGAAGCGTACTATCAGGCGGTAGCGAATTTTGTTGCTGGGGAGATGTTTGAGTGGGTGATTATTTACAATCGTCCTAAATATCTCCCCCTGATTGCAGCAATGACTCCGAAGAGTCGTTTTCTACTTAGTATGCACAACGAGATGTTTGCAGATGCCAAGATTGCTCCTGAGGTAGCTCGGCATTGCCTACAGCTAGTTGAGAAGGTGGTTACGGTTAGTGAGTTTATTGCTCATGGGATTGCCGATCTGTTTCCTGAATACCGACACAAACTACAACCAGTTTATGCTGGGGTAAACCTAAAACGCTTCCAACCACTATGGGCACCAGATGCTGCTCTCCGACGAGCGGATCTGCTAGCTCAACATGGGTTGAAGGACAGAAAAGTGGTGCTAAGTGTGGGGCGTCTGTCCAAGAAAAAAGGACCTCATATTTTGCTATCTGCTTTCCCTGAAGTCATTGAGCAACATCCGTCTGCAGTACTCTTGCTAGTTGGCAGTAAATGGTACGGAAACAATGAAGAAGATACTTACGTTCTTGAACTTAAGGAGCAGGCAAAAAGCTTGGGTGATTCTGTGCGCCTCAGCGGTTTCATTTCACCAGTTGAGATTCCAGATTACTTCCTTCTAGGGGATATATTTGTTTGCGCCTCTCAATGGCAGGAGCCGTTAGCGCGAGTCCACTATGAAGCGATGGCAACAGGGCTATCGATTATTACCACTGCTAGAGGTGGCAACTCTGAGGTGATCGTTCCAGAGCAAAATGGTCTCCTCATAAATGATTACCAAAACCCTCATGCTTTTGCTACTCAAATAAACTACCTTTTGTCTAGAACCGATTTGACTGAAAAAATGGGTCGGAGGGGGCGTTACCTGAGTGAAGTTCATTATAGCTGGTCTCGGGTTGCCTCAGATATTTTGAAGATTTTGGCAGAGGACCGCAGGAGCAATAGGATTTTGTTAGATGATCCCAAAGAGAGAGCGATCACCGAATGCTAATAACCCTAGTTACTAGTTACTCTTGTGAGCGATTGCCGAAGGGGCAGTGCGCTCCGCGCAATCGCATGCCACCACTTAAGCAATAAAATCCCCTCCAAGCACGAAAATTTGGAGGAGTATATGCGTGAAGTACCCAACACTAATCAAAGTACCCATATAATGTGGGCTTCCTGACATTTTGCACCAAGAAAAATTGATGTTATTATCACACTCAGTACTAAGCCTGAAGCCCTTATTTAACCGATAAAAGCTCAGAAAAGTGATGTAACTTTATTGCGCTGCTTTTGACTAAGCCCTGGGTTATACGGATAGGTGCAAGATATGAGCTTCCCGTCTCATTCGTCGTTGCCTCGTTAAATTCGTGTTTAATCTGGTCTTACACAACGTCGATAGTCTTTCAACCTTTATCTCTCCTAGAGAACCCGGGCAGCCGCTCGCCTTATGGGCGAGCGGCTGAATTGACAGTCACAAAACATCCAGCATTTGATAACCTCCAACTTGGGTTAATAAAGTTGGGTTGTTCAACCTGGCATTTGACTATTACCTTACAATACCTTCGCCAAAAAAAGAGGATAAATATCTCAATCCCAAAACCTCGACTACTCGTCCCAGGCACTTACAAGAAAAAAAATGCAAGGGAGCAAGTCCTTCGCCCTGCGGGCGCTTGACGACCTCCACGCGCCAACTCGTACACTAACTAGTTATTGAAGGTTGAGCATTTTTTTATTTGGATCTCCCCCAAGTGGCGAACCGGATGACGCTTCGCTCTGATAGGCGGTGTCGGGAACGGGGTTAGGTCTAACTATGACAAAGTTGCCCAGCCTTACCCTTGTGAGTCTGTTCGCCAGAACGAGCGCAAAAGTTTTCGGTCTACTGAAACTGGTCTGTAGCAAATTCCTGAACTCTTCGCACCTTGGGTTACTACCCACAGAGGCGCTACCTGTTGCTATTGGGTCTGTACCAAGGCTTGCACCAGATGCAGCAGACTGGCACAATTATATTCTAAAGGTGTTTCTAACTGACTGTTAGTTGTTGGCACACTCCGCAGATGAACAATTCCGATTTTATCAAGTATCTTTTCTGTGTGATCTTTTTGAGTATAATAACTTCAACAACTTTTTGCAACACAACCCCATGAGGTCATTGCCAAATGAGAAATAGCGAAAACTTTTTAGATATAGAACTTTTGTGGGAAATACCACGGGCTTTTTTATCTTTGATATTTTTTAAAATTGTGAGGCTATTGATACGCACTCTTGTAAATATCAATGCAAACATTAACAAAAAAACAGTTTTTAGATGGCTAGTATACTCTGATGAAATGCTAAGAAAGCCTTTAATCTTACCATCTATTCTAGTTACTGGTCCCCGTTGGAACCCCCATGCAATTGCTGCTGGTGCGGGACCATTTGATGTCAGAGAATCGTTAGCCATAGAGGTAAAATCTTGTCTAGACTCAGCTCAATCATGGACTATCGGTATCTATACCTTCCCGCAGGCAAAAGCTATCAAACATATAAGCTCTTATGATTCAAATCTCCAGGAACAATGGCATCAGTTAAAACTTAATCCTGGAAAATATACTCTAGGGATAAGATACTATCATTGGTCTGATAAGGTTGATTTACCTGCGCTCGATGTAGATAGCCATATAATTATTAATACTCAATCAATTAACAGTCAAGATGTCAACAATTACTTCAACAGGTTAATTGAACGAGACAATATTTTTTACCAATGCCTGAATAACTACGTATTCACTCTATTAGTTTGCCAAAAATGGCTACCAAAAGAATGGGTGAGGAAAGAATATTTACCTGTGGGAGATACAAATAATGAGTTTTTATATGGAGTAATTTATAAGGCTTGCTCTTTAAACTTGCAAACAAATTCGTCATTAATGAATAATTATGATATCTATTTAACAATATATAATCGTTCTAGTTTTCCAGTTATTTGGTATCAGATAAAGGAAGAAAAACACACAAGCCCCGTGGTGGAACAAGATGGCTTCTATTTAGTTCGACTGCGCCCCAAATTAGATTTTGCCAGCAAGATTTTCCAGCCAGAGTGGATTACTATAAATCTTTTGTCAGCAGATCCCAAGGCATTAAGTGGCGCAAAATCATTTCCAAGTGGGTAGTTTGATCCTTTGTATTTATTGAGAATATTCCTGACAATATTAAGATCGCTGAAATCATTAATTCATATCAAATCCGCTAGCATCTGAATGATTAAAAAACCGCTCCAGACGCTCTCGGACGCAGAGGGAGAGGAAGGAGGAATAATACCAATTCCCCAAAACAAAGCTACAGATAAATAGCAGGAGAGCAGGGAGCAGGGGGAATGTATCTGGAGTCATCATTTAGAGAAATGGTATAAGGATGATACAAATGGATTTGATATCAGGAGTAATCGACCACAGGGCGATCGCAAATAGTAAAGACGACGAAACCCTTGTGCTTCCAAAATTTATAGGTCAACAGTAGAGACACTACACTGATAAAGCTGATAAAAGAAAGGTAACACTTTAAATCCCCTGAACGGCTTCTTCTTCTCTGTCCTTAAGGGAACAAACTGGAATGTAGCTTTGGGACTCTAAATAGCTAATGACTTGGTGAACACATTGCTCAACTGTGAATTGATAACTAGGACAAATAATCTCTGGGTTTAGAGGTTCTTCGTAAGGGTCAGAGATGCCTGTGAAATTTTTGATTTCTCCTGCCCTAGCTTTGGCATAAAGTCCCTTACTATCACGGGATTCACAAACCGTCAAGGGAGCCTGAACGTAAACTTCCACAAAGTTGGTGGTTGTCCGTCTCAGTTCCTCTCGAATTTCTCTATAGGGACTGATCACTGCCGCGATCGCTATTACCCCATTGCGACTGAGCAAGTTTGCGACAAAACCAATCCGACGTACATTTGTATCCCGGTCTTCCTTACTAAACCCAAGCTCCTTAGATAAAGAGGTGCGAACGACATCACCATCGAGCAATTCTACTCGACAACCCCTTGTTCGCAGTTGTTGGGCTACCCCTTTGGCAATCGTCGTTTTACCAGCCCCACTTAACCCCGTGAGCCAGAGAATTGTACCTTTATGCTTCATAAACTCGCTTTTTTTCTGAACTGTGGAAGAGTGCGTAGACGCTGAGTAGTAACATAAGTTGCTAGTTAGTGCCCCTAAACCGTATCTTAATCAAACAATTGTTCAATTAGTGATGTCAAAGCAGGAACAGCTTCGATGTGAAGATTGTGCCCTCCTGAAACAAAGACTCGTTTTGCTTGAGCCATAACTGTTTGCTGTTGTTGCAAATCTTCTGGTCGATTCATTTGACTGCTATCTCCGTAGATCAATGTGGTAGGAACTTGAATATGTTTGAGCATTTCTAGATATTGTGCTCGACCTCCATTAAAGCTGTTGAAATTCAGGGTAGAGCGGGTACGAAGAATTGGATCCCAACTCCAGTTAACTCCCTCCTCACAAGGTTTTGTAGTTCGTTGGGCTAGAATATACGAAAATTCTTCTGATAAAGCAGGTGTAACTTGACGTAATCTTTTAGCAGCAGTTGCCACATTTGGGAATGTAGGATGTTGAGGGTAAGAAGTAGAATATTCTAAAAAAGTCGTTAGTTGATTAATTGGCTCTTGCTTCTTCTCCTCAGTAGGTAGTGGAAGTTCTACCAGCACCAACGCTTTTACCTTCTGAGATCGCACGCTAGCAATCATTGCAGCTAACATTGCACCCATAGAATGACCTACCAGACATAGAGGTTGGTCTGGTAATTCCTGAATCACACGATCTATTTGAGCCAAAAATGTCAAAGCATTGTAAGAGGTTAGCATCTCTAAATGAGAAGAACGCCCATGACCAAATAAATCGGGAGCCACGACTCGGTAACCTTTTGCTACCAGAGGAAGTGCTACTTCTTGCCAAGCCAATCCTTGTTCCAGAATTCCATGGATACAGAGAACTACAGGATTACTTTGAGAACCCCAACTACACAGGCAAATCTGTTTTCCTCTAAACTCCAAAAACTTTTCATCCATAGACTGCTCTTTTTGCAAACCAGTTACAAAAACTTTGCTCTCACTAATATTTGAGAGAGTGTCCATTGGATTAGGTAATTCATAATTGAATTGGTTCGCAAGCTGCCACGTTTCTTCCCCTAACCGATGAGGTAATTGAATAGTTTTCCACTTATCTCCTAAACTAGAATCAACAGAATCGTGTTTTAGAAAGTTGGGATCGCTGATTGACAATGAACTTTGATACACACCTTTAGTCATGCGATCGCCATCATAAGGTTGCAAAAGCGCAGAATCAAAATCAATGTTCAGAAAATCGCATAGTCGTGATAAGGTTTCACCCGGTTCCTTAACCAGTTCTTCATAGCGAATCTGATGGTGACGCTCTGGTTCTATCTGTATCAGAAAATCTAATATATTCTGATTACTCTTAGTCCATACTTGCTCTGCAACTTGGTAAGGATTTTCATCACCCAACCCTGCCATTTTTTGCATCCGCATCCGCACAAATGACTCAATGACTGGGTAGGGATGGCGAACTAGGTGAATGTATTTGGAGTTGGCAAATATCGCTTCTCCCCGTTCTAGGATAGCGCGATTTACAGCATAGGAAGGAGATTTATCTACCAGCAGACGGGGGCCTATGCTTTCCTGGAGCCTCTGATACACCTGCTTAATAGACAAGTTCTGCTGCTCCATATCTCTAACTAAACCCTGACTAGCTGCTGCGTCTAAATTGTGAATTTCCATGAAAGCTTTCTGTAACCCTTCACCTAAGTGAGAAAGATTGAGTTGTTCCTCTCGTTCTCTCATAGTATTAAAGGGTAAAAGATGCAATTCTGGTGGAGAAAATAGGGAGGGATGACCAGCTAGCATTACCCTCAGCAAGGTTGAACCTGACCGAGGACTTGAAAGAATAAAAATAATACCAGGGAGACGTTCTGAACTTGGAGTTAAAGGAGGGGAATTGGGGATAGATTTTGTCTCAAAGATTTTTAAAGTTGTTGGGGACGGTTGATTGGAGTTAACAGCAATGTCTTTGTTTCTGAGTTCAGCAATCAAATACTGAGTTAGGGAGTCGATTCTAGGTCGTTCATAAAATTCTCTAGGGTAAATTATGAAGTCTAAGTCGCGACTGAGTTGATTGACGACTTCCATAGTCATAAGAGAATCCATACCAAGTTCGATGAAATTGGTATTAATAGGAATCTCTGATAATTTGGTACCCAAAGCCTTTGCTACCAGATATTGGAGATAATTCCTCAAAATCTCTTGATGTTCAGTTTCTGGTGCTGCCTTTAATTTCTCTAAAATTGCTTTGTCATTCTTCTGTTTTAATGCAGGTTGTTGTAATTTCTCCTGCTGTAACAGTTTTGAAAGTAACGAATTTGGATTTCTCAAACTCCACTGTTGCGCCAACACCGACCAATCTGCGGGTAGTACCCCCACCTGTGATGTAGACTGGCTGAGTAGAAGTTGCTCTAATACTTGCAGTCCTTGTTCTGGAGAAATAGAACCTATCCCAGATGTTTTCAACCCATCCTGATACTGACGGGCTACTCGTGTAGCCATTCCACCTTGAGACCATGCTCCCCAGTTAATGCTTAATCCAGGTAATCCCATCCGGCGACGATAATCAGCCAAACCATCCATGAACGCATTCGCAGCAGCATAGTTTCCTTGACCGGGCGAACCCAATAACGAAGCCATTGAAGAGAAGCAGACAAAGAAGTCTAGTGATCGCTTTTGAGTTAATTGATGCAGATACCAAGCACCTTTTACTTTAGGAGCCATCACCTGAGTAAAACGCTCCCAACTCATTTGCTGCATCATCCCATCATCCAAGATTCCAGCTGCATGAATCACGCCTCGCAACGGGGGTAGGGATGTCTGCACCTGCTCTAGAATTTTCACCACATCTTGTTCGCTAGAGATATCTGCACACAAGACATGAATGCGAGCTCCTGCTTGTTCTAAACGCTCAATCGTTTTCTGCGCTTGCTCAGCAGGTTGGCTACGACTGATTAAAACTAAATGTTTAGCTCCCTTGGACACCATCCACTCGGCTGTATGTAATCCTAAAGCTCCCAAACCTCCAGTCATTAGATACGTGGCATCAGAGCGCAATGACAGGGTTTCAAACTCTTTGAGAGATTGTTTGACTAAACGAGCTATGTATGCCTGTTGATTGCGCAAGGCTAAATGGTCTTCTTTTTGGTTATCTGCTAAGAGTTGCAGTAGTATTTCCGCTTCATCTTTTGAACCCTGTGGGTCTAAATCTACCAAACCACCCCAGAGTTGCGGATGTTCAAAAGATATGACTCGACCTAATCCCCATAAGGATGATTGAGTCAGTGCTAGTTGCTCTGTGTTTGATAAGACAGGCTGAGATCCTCTGGTGACTAGCCATAATTGAGGTAAGCTCGTCTTAGGGTTTTTGACTACAGCCTGTAACAAGTGCAGTACGCTGCCACATCCCCAGAGTTGTGCTTGCTCTAAGGCAGAAACCGTCAAATCCTGTTCGCAAGTTGCATCTAAACTCCACAGATGGATCACTCTTTGTAAGGGTAACTTACTGGTTTGGGCGATCGCTTGATAAAGTTGTTCAAATTCCTGGGGATGCGCGGGATTAATGTGATAAATTCCTGTTTCAGGATTTTGATAAGTATCAGCAGGGTAAACTAAACTGCATTCATGTCCTTGGTGTTGCAATTGAGTCTTCAGAGCTTGTCCTAACCCTGTTGACTCAGCAAAAATCAACCAATGACTGAGTTGAAAATTTGGCTTTTGTTGGCTAATATTTAAAGGTTTCCACTCAATTTGATAGAGCCATTCTTTGATAGTGGCTGCTGCTAATTGTTGCTGATGTTTTTGAGCTAATACTGCTAATAAATCGGGTAATAATTCTACCTGTTCTGGTGAGAATTTACTAGTTTTTTCTAGTTGTTGTGCTAACTCTTCGGTATATCCTTGGCTGAGTAGGTTAACGATAGGAGTATTCTCCGACTCGAGCGCCACAGAGCTAAGTTTTTCTAGATTTTGGATTGGTTCTCTCGGATAAAGTTGCCGTTGGAACGGATAAGTTGGCAACATTACTTTACGACGGAGATAATCTCGGTCAAACCCTGACCAGTCTACCTTGGCTCCCTGCACATACAACTGCCCTAAACTAGAGAGCATTTGTTGCCACTCGGGTTGGGGTGGACGCATTGAAGGCAACCACACTCCTTTATTTTCCGGTAGACATTGACGACCCATTCCCAACAATATGGGCTTAGGTCCGATTTCTAGGAAGACTGTATACCCTTGCTGATGTAAGGTCTCGATACTCTGAGCAAACCTTACAGGTTGTCTGATATGATGCACCCAGTATTGGTATGTAGCAATGCTTCCATCAGCTTGTTTGCCAGTCACATTAGATATTAGCGGAATTTCAGGTCTATTGTAGGTGACTTGTTGAGCGACTGCTTCAAATTCCCTTAGCATCGGTTCCATCAGTGGTGAGTGGAAAGCATGGGATACTTGTAAGGATTTGATTTTGATTTTTTGGGATTCTAAGTTGCTACAAATTGCACCAATAGCTTGACTTGCTCCGGAAATGACTATACTCTCAGGACCGTTAAAAGCAGCAATTGCTACTTGTGAAGTATAAGGCGCGATCGCTTCTCTTACCTGAGACTCTGATGCCAATACCGATACCATTTCACCACCTTCGGGTAACTGTTGCATTAACCGTCCCCTGGCGGCAATTAGTTTGAGACCATCTTCAAGACTGAAAACTCCTGCTACAGTTGCTGCTACATATTCTCCTACACTGTGACCCATTACGACATCTGGCTCTATTCCCCAGGATTTCCATAACTGCACTAAGGCATATTCAAGAGCAAACAGAGTCGGTTGAGTGTATGCCGTTTCATTTAGGAGATGAGATTGCTCTCCCACTTCTGTATGGGGATACAGCACCTCTAGTAGAGGGATTTTTAGGTCAGATTTCAGAATGCGATCGCATTGGTCTAAAGCTTGACGAAACGTGGGTTGATTCTGGTATAGTTTCCATCCCATTCGTACATACTGAGAACCTTGACCTGTGAACAGAAAAGCAATTTTTGGTTGAATGCTGGTGTTGAGAAGTTGACCAGCGTTAGCCAGATCCCCGACTTCTTGAAGAAGTCGGGGATCTTGTAACCGTCTCAATTTTTCCCTCAGTTCGGTTCCCGAAGCAGCCAGCACAGCTAGACGATACTGAAAATGAGCGCGTCCAGTATTAGCGGTGTAACAGATATCTTCCAGTTTTTGTTGGGGATAAATTTCTAGATGATTATGATAACGACTGACTAAATCGTCGAGAGCCTTTTGAGTTTTTGCCGACAGCGTTAGTAAATGTACAGGACGTTCTAAAGAATTTTCACTTTTAACTTGTTCTGGAGCTTCTTGCAAAATGACATGAACGTTGCTACCACTCATACCAAAGGAACTAACTCCTGCTATGAGGGGCTGTTCTACCCGAAGCCAAGGCATTCCTGTAGTAGGAACGACCACAGGAATTTCATTCCAAGGTATGTAAGGATTCGGCTCAGTAAAGTGCAAATGAGGTGGTATCTCTTGATGATGAAGCGCCAGCACGACTTTCATTAAAGATGAAACGCCCGCTGCTGCCTCCAGGTGTCCGAAATTGGTTTTCACTGAACCAACTACCAAGGGCCGATTCTGAGGACGGTTTTTGCCGTACACTGCTGCTAAGGATTCTAGCTCAATGGGGTCGCCAAGAGTAGTGCCCGTACCGTGAGCTTCTACATAGCTCACCTGATGCGGCTCAACTTTGGCGTTTTGCAGTGCTTGCTCAATGACTTCCTTCTGAGCTTTCTTGTTGGGAACAGTCAGCCCACCACTCGGTCCATCATGGTTGGTAGCCGAGCCTCGAATCAGCGCTAAAATTGAATCACCATCGGCTATGGCATCCGAGAGGCGCTTCAGAACCACCATCCCACATCCTTCTCCCTGACCATAACCATCTGCCGAAGCAGCGAAAGTTTTGCAGCGACCATCAGGAGCCAGAGCCTTCATCTTGCAACGAGCTAGAGTGTTTGCAGGTGACAGAATTAAATTGACTCCGCCTACGAGGGCAAGATTGCATTCTTTTAAACGCAAGCTCTGACAAGCGAGATGCACGGCTACTAACGAGGAGGAACAAGCAGTATCTAATTGAATATTCGGTCCTTGCAAACCGAGCAGATGGGAAATACGACCCACTGCTACGCTGCGGGCGGCACCTATGCCAGTGTAGCCATCGACAGAGGTCTCTTGATTTTTGCTTGATGGGATAATAAATTTAGTAACTGCGTTGACTATTTGGTTAGACACATGGTCATCTGTGCAAATGCCCACATACACACCAGTTTGGCTGTTTCTGAGCTGAGTCGGTGCAAGCCCTGCATTTTCTAGCGCTTCCCAGGTTACTTCTAAAAGGAGTTTTTGCTGGGGGTCTAAACTCCCTGCTTCCCGAGGCGAAATGCCAAAAAACTGAGGATCGAACTGGTCAACTTGCTCGATAAAGCTACCGTTGCGGGTGTATACCTTTAAAGCAGCTTCAGGATCTGGGTCGTAGAAGGCACCAATGTCCCAGCGATCTGGTGGTATTTCGGTAACAGCATCTACACCCTCATGCAATAAATGCCAGAATGAAGCTGGGTCGTTAGCATTACCAGGAAATCGGCAACTCATCCCAATAATAGCGATTGGTTCCGTTTTTTCCCGATCAACTGCCTCCAGTTTATTATGAACTTCTTCTAAAAGCTCAAGCAACTGCTGGGATGAAAGAGGTTGTTCCATATCATACCTTTTACAAAAAATCAAGAAACATTATTAATGCCAGATTGTAACTGTAGATGGATCGTAAAGGGAGGATTTGAGATAAAGTTATTACTCAGTACCCAGCCCCCAGTACCCACCTCACACCCTACACCCCAAAACCTTCTTACTGGTTGAGTAAGTTTTGTATCTGTTTTAATTTTTCTGCGATGGCGTCTGTCGCTGGCTCTTGGGAGGTTGCTTGTTTCTCACCAGAAACAACTGCTGGCGGTTGTTGCTGACCATTGTCTGAAATTTCAACCGTCGTTTCTAGCTTTTGTGCCAAAACATCTGTGGTTAAATACTCAGCTAGAGACTCAATATTGGAGTATTCAAACAAAACTGTCGAAGAAAGCGCACAACCCAAACTGGTCTGTAGCAAATTCCTTAACTCTAAAGCCAGCAAAGAATCCATTCCCATTTGAAAAAATCCTAGCTGTGGATCTAGCATTTGAGAGTCAGGGAATCCTAGTAACTTACCCACGACACCTTGAAGATAATTCGTCATGAGTTGGGGGCGAGCGCTAGCCTTCGCTGCCTTTAATTGTACCAAAAACTCGTTGCTCTGAGTTTCTTTTGCTACAGACTGGGAATCAATAAATGCTTCCAATACAGGCATCTTCATCCCTGCTGGCAATTGTTTTACAAACTGAGACCAGTTTACAGGAATTACTCCTACTAAGGTCGCTGATTGACCCAACAACCGATCCAAAATTTGCAAACCTTGCTCCGGAGGAATGCTACTCATACCCAGAGAGCGAATCCGGCTTTGGAACTGATCTGCCAAACGGGCTGCCATGCCTCCTTCTCCCCAAGCTCCCCAGTTCACGCTCAATCCTGGTAAACCTAGTGCCCGACGATAATGAGCCAAGCCATCTAGAAAAGCGTTAGCCGCTGCATAATTACCTTGACCAGATGAACCCAACAGAGATGCTGCTGAGGAGAAACAGACAAAGAAGTCCAACGGCAACTCTTGAGTGAGTTGGTGCAGATGCCATGCTCCTTGAACTTTCGGAGCCATCACTTTTGTAAACCGTTCCCAGTTCATCTGCTGTAGAACCCCATCATCCAAGACTCCTGCTGCATGAATCACACCTCGCAATGGCGGTAGAGATGCTTTGACCTTTTCCAAAATTCTGGCTGTATCTGATTTGACCGAGACATCTCCCAATAGTACTGAGACTTCTACTCCAGCTTTTTCTAGTTGGGTGATGGTTTGTTGTGCTGTCTCTGAGGGTTTGCGACGCCCAGTCAATACCAAATGTTTAGCGCCCTTATCTGCTAGCCACTTAGCCATCTGTAGTCCTAAAGCTCCCAGTCCACCAGTAATGAGGTAACTGCCTTCAGGGGTAATGGTAATTTCTTGCTGCTGTTGTGTGGTTGTCTGCTGTTGTTGGCGCACCAGTCGCGCTACCCGACGTTCTCCCTGACGGTAAGCAATCTGGTTTTCGTCGTCTTTTGAGATCAGTTCTTGATGTAGCAGTTGCACCAGTTCTTCTTCTTTGATGTTCGGTTCCAAGTCGAGTAACCGACATTGCAGTTCTGGATGTTCAAGAGCTACTACCCGACCTAATCCCCAGACTGGTGTTTGTTGCACTTGCACTACTGCCTCATCAGTACCCACACTCATAGCACCTTGGGTGACTACCCACAGAGGCGGTACCTGTTGCTGTTGGGTCTCTACCAAGGCTTGCACCAGATGCAGCAGACTGGCACAACCATATTCTACGGCCGTTTCTAACTGACTGTTAGTTGTTGGCATCCACAGATGAACAATTCCCTGGAGTTGTGAGTTTTGAGAAGTGATTTCATCTAACAGACGTTTAAATTCTTCTGGAGCAGTAGGGTTGAGTTGGTAGTGTTTTTTGTCTATCTGCTGATAACTTAAACCAGGAGATACTAAAATACATCCAGCTCCCAATTTTTTTAGTAATCCTTCTACTACTGCACCAGGTTCTGCAAACAGCAACCAGTTACCTGTTGTCTGTTGTGGTGAAGTTGATAGTTTCTGGGGTTGCCATTCTAGTTCATAGAGCCAGCGCTGTGGTGTCACCTCAGAGTAAGATGACAGTTGAGCTAGCATTTGTTGATTCCACTCAGCTATTTTCTCTTTAGATAACTGCTGTTGCTTTTGCGCTGTTAGCAATACATAGCTGGCTATTCCCTTGCTGAGAACTTTCCCTAATTGATAGTAGGATTTGAACCCAGCTTTGACGTTTTCGTCGCGATTTTTTTGATACAACTGTTCCAAACGTTGCTCAAAATCTGCGTCGTACAAAAAGTTAGATATTTCTGGACTTACATCAATGGCTGCGACTAACTGGAGTTGATGTTGAGATAGTAACTCTACCCACTCCGATTTAGTAATAAAGTAGGAAGATGTTTCCTGATGATCAATGGTAAATTCGCTGTTAGAGATGAAATCTGCCAACACCAAATATCCCTGTTGGTTCAAATGATTGCCAATATTAGTAAATAATGACTTTTTATCCAGAATGTGGTGGGCTACCTCAAACCCGAATACCAAATCGTAGTGGTCGGGAAACTCATCTTTGGCACTATCTCGATTAAAGATTTTTACCCGCCCTTGTAGTTGCTTTTCATCAACTTTTGTGCTACCTAGTTTTGCTTGTTCACTGGAAATTGTGTATCCATTCAATTGCAGATGCTCATACTTTTGAGCTAGCTGAATTAAATCTGAAGCATATCCGCAGCCAAAGTCTAAAACTTTTTGACAAGATGAGAAATCTACTTGAGCAAACAATAATTTTCTCAAGTCTTTTTGAGACTCAACAATCATCTGACGAGATTGTTCTTGATTCGGCTCGGTGAGACACTTAATCCAAGAAAAACCGGGAACTTTTTCAGGAAATAAGCCAAAAGTTAAGAATGCTGATTCCGATCTTGCATCTGCCTGATTGCCAGCTTGTTCTTGACCCAAAATTGCTACGGCATTGTAATATTCGTGAACTATACCCCCTTTGAATTCCAAATAATTTTGCTGCCGTTTAACCAGAAGTCCGAGTAACTTTGGCAGTAATTGTCGCTCTTGTGCAGTCAGTTCCCCTGCTAGTTCTAATTCCTGAGCTAACCCTTCGGTTGCACCCTGGTTAAGCAATTGGACAATTGGTGTTGAGACAGTTTTATCCTTGTTTTCTTCCACTTCCTGCCAATAGCGTTGCCTTTGAAACGGATAGGTTGGCAGTGCTACTTTACGACGGAGATAATCACGATCAAATCCTGACCAGTCTACTGCTACTCCTTGTGTGTATAACTGCCCTAAACTTGAGAGTATCTGTTGCCAATCTTGTTGAGGCGGACGTAATGAAGGCAACCAGATGCCCACTTCTTCTGGCAAACATTGACGACCCATGCCCAGAAGTATTGGCTTCGGTCCAATTTCCAAGAACAGCTTATATCCTTTCTGATGCAGGCTTTGCATACTCTGAGCAAAATGCACGGGTTGTAGGACATGATTCACCCAATATTCAGGGGTACCTATTTCTTCTGTTGCCTGTTGTCCTGTGACATTAGAAATTAGAGGTATCCGAGGCTGATTGTAGGTAACTTCTTCGGCGACAGCTTTAAACTCCGCTAGCATCGGTTTCATGAGAGGGGAGTGGAAGGCATGGGACACTTGTAGGGGTTTGGTCTTGATTCCCATCTCTGCCAAACTGGTACAAATTGCTTGGATGGCTTCACCAATACCGGAAATCACAATGCTGTCGGGACCGTTGATGGCTGCGATTGCTACCTTGTCTGCATACGATGCGATCGCCGATCGCACCTGCGCCTCTGATGCTAACACTGACACCATCTCTCCGCCACTAGGCAACTGCTGCATTAACCTTCCCCTGGTCGCAATCAGTTTCAGTCCTTCTTCTAGGCTGAAGACTCCTGCTACAGCTGCTGCCACATATTCACCTACACTATGACCCATGACTACATCTGGTGCGATCCCCCAGGATTGCCACAACTGAGCTAAGGCGTATTCTATTGCAAATAGGGCGCTTTGAGTGTAGGCGGTTTGATCTAGAAGTGAGGGATTTTCTCCTCCTGCTGTTGACTGTGGATAAAGCACTTCTAACAAGGGCTTGTCTAGATAGGGACGCAAAATTTCGTTGCATTCGTCCAAGGTTTTCCGAAAGGTGGGTTGAGTCTGGTACAACTGCAAACCCATGTTTACATACTGAGAACCCTGACCTGTAAATAGAAAAGCTACTTTGGGTGAACTCGTGGTGTTGGGGATTTGACCAAAAAATAGCCCTGTCACCTCTTTACCTGTTATCAGGTTGTTGAGTTTTGTAGCGAGTTCAGCTTTATCAGAGGTAATCAATGCTAGTCGATGATTAAAATGAGAGCGCCCTGTATTTGCGGTGTTACAAATGTCTTCTAGTTCTAATTCTGGATAATTTTTTAGATGATTGGAATAACTATTAACGAGTTCTTCAAGAGCTTTTTGAGTTTTCGCTGAAAGCGCTAATATGTGTGATGTACGCTCTAAAGAATTTTCATTTTTGACTTGTTCTGGCGCTTCTTCCAGAATCATATGTACGTTTGTACCACTAATTCCGAAGGCACTGATACCTGCTATCCTGGGCTGATTGCCTTGATGCCAGGGGATTGCTGAAGTGGGAACTACTAGAGGAAGTTGATGCCAAGGGATATGGGGATTGGGTTTTTCAAGATGCAAATGGGGGGGTATTTCTTGATTCTGAAGCGATAAAACCACCTTAATCAAAGCTGAGATTCCTGCTGCTGCTTCCAAATGCCCGAAATTGGTTTTTACTGAACCAACTACCAAGGGTTGATTGTGAGGACGGTTTTTACCATAAACTGCTGCTAAAGACTCTAGCTCAATAGGGTCTCCTAGAGATGTTCCTGTTCCGTGAGCTTCCACATAGCTCACCTGATTCGGCTCCACTCTTGCATTTTGTAGTGCTTGCTGAATCACTTCTTTCTGAGCCATCTTGTTGGGAACTGTCAGACCGCTACTAGGTCCGTCGTGGTTGATAGCCGAACCTCGAATCACCGCTAAAATTGAATCTCCATCTGCTAAAGCATCTGAAAGACGCTTTAGGACTACCATCCCACATCCTTCTCCCTGACCGTAACCATCTGCCGAGGCATCAAAAGTTTTGCAACGACCATCTGGAGCTAATGCTTTCAAGCTACACCGACCGATAGTGCTTAATGGCCATAGAATCAGATTGACTCCACCTGCGAGGGCTAGATTACATTCTTTTGAACGCAAACTTTGGCAAGCTAGATGTACGGTTACTAAAGAGGACGAACAGGCAGTATCTAACTGAATATTTGGTCCTTGTAAGCCAAGGAAGTGAGAAATACGACCTACAGCCATACTGCGGGCGTTCCCCGTACCAGAATGGACATCCATTGAAGAGAGGTTCTCCAGATTCATGAACCGTTGGGCATAGTCGTCTGTGCAAATACCCACATATACACCTGTTTGACTCTGCCTGAGTTTTGTTGGTCTTTGTCCTGCGTTTTCTAGGGCTTCCCAAGTCACTTCTAAAAGCAGTCTTTGTTGGGGGTCTAAACTCGCGGCTTCTCTAGGGGAAATACCAAAAAATAAGGGGTCGAACTGGTCTACTTGTTGGATGAAGCCACCTTGTTTAGTGTAGCTTTTCCCAGGAGTTTCAGGCTTTGGATCGTAGTAGGCATCAACATCCCATCGACCAGGTGGTACTTCTGTTACAGCATCAATACCTTCATGTAATAAACGCCAGAAGGAGGAAGGGTCATTTGCATTACCTGGAAATCGACAACCCAGACCAATAATAGCGATTGGTTCAGTTTTTTCTCTATTGACTGCTTCAAGTCTATTTCGCATTTCTTTAATAGTTTGAAGCACTTGTTCAGAGGAAACTACCTGTTGTTCTGTCTGTGAAATATTGGTCATTCTATATTTCCTGGTTAAGTAGAAGTTGAATTTCTTTAAGTTCGTCTTGAAGAGCAGTTGCGATTAGTTCCTCTTTAATGGCATTGGCGATCGCATCCTCACATAGTGGTTTAAGTTCACTATCAACAATAGTTGGTTGATTATCATAGTTATCACTCTCACCTTTTTCCTCTAATTCTCCTACAAAAATCTTTGTTATTAAATACTTAGCAAGCTCTTGAATATTATAATACTCAGATAATGTTGTGACTGAAATAGAACAACCGAAACTTGTCTCTAACAGATCCCTGAATTCCAGCATGATCAAATAGTTCATACCCATATCAAAGAATCCTAACTGTGAATCTGGGCTTTGGGACTCATAAAATCCTAACAATTGACCTACCACACCTTGCAGGTAATGTATCATTAGCTGCTGACGTTCTGTTTCTGGAGTTTTCTCAAGTTGTTGTAAAATTCCTGAGTCTTGTTCTGAAGATTGACCAGATTTTTGAAATCGACTCGTTAAAATTTTCAAGAGTTTAGGTAGCAATTTTTGCTCTTGCTCAGTCAGTTGTTCAGATAAATTCACCTCTTGTACTAACTTTTCTGTGTCAATTTGACTCAGTAGTTCAGCTATTGGATTTAGGTTATTTTTTAGGATATCTTTTTGATGTTCATTTTTAGAAGCTTCAAGCCAATACCGTTGTCTTTGAAATGGATAAGTAGGCAGTGGCACCTTCTGACGGGGATAATTTTGGTCAAACCCCGACCAATCCACCTTCACCCCTTTCACATACAACTGTCCTAAAGTGGAGAGCATCTGTTGCCAATCTTCTTGAGGAGGGTTTAATGAAGGCAACCATAATCCCACATCCTCCAGAGATTGACGACCCATTTCTAAGAATATTGGCTTTGGTCCAATTTCCAAAAACAGTTTATATCCTGACTGATACATGGTTTGTATACTCTGAGCAATATCTCCAAGTTGCCCCACATGGTGTATCCAATATTCAGGGGTGGCGATTTCTGGTGTTGCCTTTTGTCCAGTAAGATGAGAGATTATGGGTATCTGAGGCTGACTGTAGGTGACTTCTTTGGCTACGGCTTCAAACTCCCCTGGCATAGATGACCTTAGCCTTCCCCTAGTGGCAATCAGTTTCAGACCATCTTCTAGGCTGAATACTCCTGCTACGATTGCTGCCACATATTCTCCAACACTATGACCCATGACCACATCTGGTTTGATGCCCCAAGATTGCCACAACTGAGCCAAGGCATATTCTATTACCAACAGAGCCAATTGATTGTAGGTGCTTCGATCTAGAAGTGAGGAATTGTCTGCAAGTGCTATTGACTGTGGATAAAGCACTGACAACAAGGGTTTCTCCAGTAATGGTCGCAGAATTTGGTCGCATTCCTCCAAAGTTTCACGAAAAGTGGGTTGAGTTTGGTATAGTTGCCAACCCATATTGACATACTGGGAACCCTCACCCGTAAAGATAAAAGCTACTTTTGGACTTTCGCCTCTTGCTTGTCCTCTCACCAGTCCATTTGTCTGATTAACCTTGAGGAAAGCTTCTAGTTGTTTCTGTAATTCAACGTTAGATTCAGCTACTACCGCTAATCTTTGTTCAAAATGGGCACGCCCCGTATTGGCTGTGAAGCAAATATTTGCTGTCGATGCTTCTTGATGTGACTGCAAATATCCTTGATATTTTTTGACCAGTTCCCCTAAAGCTTTCTCATTCTTTGCCGAAAGAGTCAACATGTGTAAGGGACGCTCAACCTCTACCCTCTGAGTTTTTGGCTCTAGTGCCTCTTCAAGAACCACATGAGCATTAACACCCCCAACCCCGAAAGAGCTTACACCAGCTCGCCGAGGTACCACTTCCCCATCTGACGTTTTTAACTGCTGCCATTCTTGGGTTTGGGAGACTATATAAAAGGGGCTATTCTCTAACTCAATACGTGGATTTAATTGCTGAAAATTTAGAATCTTGGGCAATTTTTTCTGCTTCATGGCTAAGAGGACTTTAATTACCCCAGCAATTCCTGCTGCTCCTTCCAAATGTCCAATATTAGTTTTAACTGTCCCTATACCACAATAGTGTTTTGCAGATCTTGGCAGTTTATACTCTTGATATAGTTGTCTGAACCCTCGTTTCAGGGCATTAATTTCAATTGGGTCACCCAAGGGAGTACCAGTGCCATGAGCTTCAATATAGGAAACTGTATTAGGGGCGACATTGGCTTTGGTATACGCAGCGCGCACCACTTGGGCTTGGGCATAAACACTGGGAGAAGTCAAAGTTCGTGATTTTCCACCATGATTGACAGCAATTCCTTTAATCACACCATAAATATGATCTTTATCGTCAATAGCTTTTGCCAGAGGTTTTAATAAAATTATCCCTGCTCCTTCCCCCCTAACATACCCATCTGCATTACTGTCAAAACTTTGGCACTGTCCTGTTGGGGACAACATCCCTAATTGACTCATTTGGATGTACATTGTCGGTGAATTCAAAACACTAATTCCACCTACCAGTGCTATTTCACATTCCTTTTCTTTGAGAGCATTTATGGCTAGATGAAGCGCTACTAGTGAACTGGAGCAAGCTGTGTCTACAGGAACACTCGGACCGCGAAAATCAAAAAAGTAAGAAATTCGGTTAGGAATCATGCAAGTCCAAGTTCCTGTTCCAATATGTCCCTCTATGTTTTCTTGATCCTGGTTGAAAAAAAGGATTGAATCGTAATTACAAGCTCCAATAAAAACCCCAACGGGACTTCCTGACAGTTGAGATGGTGAGTACCCAGCGTCTTCCAAACAAGACCAACTCAATTCCAGCATCAACCTCTGTTGGGGATCGAGCATTTTAGCTTCACGAGGGGAGATGCCAAAAAATTGGGCATCAAACTCGTCTGAAGCCTCAATCAGTCCAGACCATTTACTAATACTTTTATTTCGCTCTTGAGGATTGGGAGAATAATACTTCTGGACATCCCACCTCTGGGGAGGAATTTCGCTGATGCTATTGACTCCTTGTTCCAGGTTGAGCCAAAATTCCTCGTAGTCATTAGCTCCTGGAAAGCGACAACCAATACCTATAACAGCGATCGCTTGACTCTTGTGTTGCTCTTTCTCTTCGGTTTGGGTGCTTGCTTGCTTTTGTACTTCAACTCCCTCTAGGCTGGAAGAAAAATACTCTTTATCTGGTTGGGAATTTTGATTCATCTCAAAACTTCACTTGAGTGCGCAAACCTTAGACTTTTAACCTTGTCGGCAGCAGTCCTCCTCACACTGATTTGAAGTATCAAATCAGTGTGAGGAGGACTGCCGGGGAAAAGCCGAACATTCTCTTGAGTGATTATTACTACTGGCAATATAAGGAGTGGGGAATAGTTCGGCTTTTTCCTATCTCTTAACATGAAACTAATAGTCGAGATTAACATTTTAGTAGAGCAACTTTAGAGTAGCTAAATTGCCCTATACGTTTCCACTTAATGTCGTAACTTAATGTCGTAAATGCTTACAACTCTACTATTATTTTCACTATATCCTCCAAGTAATTTTTAAATACCTTAGTCTAACAAATAAGTTTAGCATAGCACTTAACAGCATGCTATAACTAAGCAGTGTTTAAAGACATCAAAAGACATCAGTAGAACAAATAGGATTAGTATAGCACTTAACCCGCATTTTTCACCAAACCAAAGAAATGAGGGTTCAAAAACTGCCAGAATATATGTAGCATAAAAATTCCAGCAGTTTTAAGCATGACCCCGAATCAAACAGATTGTATACCGGAACAGTTCAAATTTGAACGAGTACAGGACTTACGCAACTGGCATAAAGTAGGGGCAGGGCAGATAACATCTGAGTAAGAATTCAGGTCTTAGCTCGACTTTATCCATTTTCCAGCAACGCGTTTGCATACGCTAAAACCCTTATGGAACCTAGACTTTGACTTTTCCAATATCGGCAAAATTAGTGATGTAGGAAAAAGTTTTTGCCACAAAGCTATAAATGAATGCCAAATAACAAGGTTTACGCTGCTTCATTGGATAAAGTCGAGCTTAGAGGATGTTTGAAAAGTATTAAACGAATCAATTAAGCGAGTCTTCTAACCCACATTCCGCAGGTGCCATCGTAAATACTATATTTTTGAAAATGATTTAAATGCTGTATTTTAGAAGCATGACAGCATCACCACTAGATATTAGGGTACAAGATATTGACCACTGCGGCATAGTCGCTGGCATATGTGATGAGATAAACTTAGTAGAACAAATCAATCGGCTGTTGGGAACTCACTCTCAAGAAATAATCAGTGCAGGTCAAGTTGTAAAAGCAATGGTTTTGAATGGACTTAGGTTTGTGAGTGCGCCATTATACCTATTTGAAAAGTTTTTTGTGGGCAAAGCCACAGAGCATTTACTTGGAGAAGGAATACGCTCAGAACACTTAAACGATGACCGTCTGGGTCGAGTATTAGACAAATTATACCAGGCAGGACTCACCGAAATATTTGTGACGGTAGCATTATCTGCGGCTCGTCAATTCGGGGTAAAAATGCACACCCTGCACCTCGATTCAAGTTCGTTTCACGTCGATGGCGAGTATATAAACAAAGCTTCATCCGAGGAAACAGAACCTGGAGCAATCAACATCACATATGGCTATTCGAGAGACCACCGCCCCGACTTAAAACAATTTATACTCGACCTGATCTGCAGTGGAGATGGAGATATCCCATTATATCTGAGACTCGCAGACGGTAAAGAGTCAGACTCTGCAATGTTTGCCACCATAATCGCCAACTTTAAACAGCAGTGGCAAATCGACGCTTTGTTTGTAGCGGACGCGGCACTTTACACAGAAGAGAACCTGAAACAACTGCAACAACTACGTTGGGTGTCAAGAGTGCCTGCGACCCTTGCTGCTGCTAAACACCTGTTAGATAACGTCCACCAAGAGGGGTTTGTGGAAAGTTCATTACCAGGATACCGTATTGCGTCGTGCTGTAGTAATTATGGTGATGTACAACAACGTTGGGTAGTCGTTGAGAGTCAAGCACGGAAAGAGGCTGACCTCAAACAGTTAGAAAAACGTTTAGCCAAACAGTTATCGAAAGCTCAATCTGAACTGAGGCAGTTGTATCAACAACAGTTTGCTTGTGAAAAGGATGCACTACTAGCAGTTCAACGCTTTGAACGTAAGCTGCCGTTACATCAGCTTGTTGATATCCAAGTACTTGAAAACAAACAGCACAAAGGACGTGGCAGACCCCGAAAGGATGCTGGCGCGACTTCTTACTACCGGATTTGTGCAACATTAACGCCCAAGGAAACTGCTGTAGAAGTTGAAGTCCAAAAAGCCGGAAGGTTTATCTTGGCGACAAATGTTCTCGATGCCGATGAACTAAGTGATGTCGAACAGTTGAGCAACGATAACTTGCTGCGGGAGTACAAGGCTCAGCAATCCACCGAGCGAGGTTTTCGGTTCCTCAAAGACCCTCTTTTTTTCACCTCAAGGGTCATGGGTTTGTGCCTCCGCGTTTATTCTCTGGGACAAAAGGCACTGCGTCAAGCTCTGGATTCGGCTAAACAGACCATCCACAATCAGGTGGGTAAGCCTACTTCCACTCCCACTATGCGTTGGGTGTTTCAGTGTTTTATGTCGATTCATCTAGTAACGATCGCCAACGTTAAACAAATTGCCAATCTTACGGATGAACGATGTTGGATTCTTCAGTTTCTCGGTGCTCCTTGCAGAAAATATTATTTACTTACCTGAAAAACCTGCGGAATGTAGGTTTGAGGCGTGTTGGCAGACGGTGGAAGCATTTTTAAACCCAGAACGTCTTGTTCTGGGTTTTAGTTTTAGAAGCGCTCAAGAGTTGAGAGCTAATGAACCGGACAACTCAGTAGTTGGTGTTAGGCGAGCCAAGCTGATTGAGTTGGGAAACCAAAGTGTTCGCCAGCAGGTGGTTCTAGTTGTTGGGCTGACGCCAGCTGCCGATCCGGAATTGAATGTCTGGGTGGAGGTATAGCTATAGCCAGTCTAATTAGGACGTGGACTATAATAATTGCGATCACTTC
>NZ_CAWUDP010000107.1:0-32024 GCF_963920835.1 Scytonema sp. PCC 10023 | reverse complement strand
CCAATAGAGGCTCCCAGCAGTCGCACTTCCCCTTTCGCCTCAAAGCCATTTCTCATGAGGACATGACCTGTGATATTTGCGCTCTCGGCATTCAGGGCATATCCTTTCTCGTTAAAGAAATGACCTCCAACGCAGTTGAGTTGACCGCTAATAGAGGCTCCCAGCAGTCCCACTTCCCCTTTCGCCTCAAAGCCATTGTTCAAAACGACAGAACCCTCAACCTTTATCCCAGCAGCAACAATAGAGACAACTTGGGTTCCTTCTAGGCTCAAAAAGCGTAATCTGGCTTCCTCAAGAGAAATAGAGTTTGAGAAAGCACACCAAATAAAATGGAGGGGAATCTCTATCGTCGCAAAACTCAGATCCAATTCTCCCTCAACTTTTGCGCCAATAATATGTATACCCTGGTAAGTCAACAGTTCTCGCGCTTTTGTATTCGTACAGAGCCAGATAATTCGGTCAGCAGACAAGGTGCGCTCATGGTTCCACTCATCAGATTTGGCAAGATCGTTGAGTTCTTTAGTGTTGCTGCTAAACTCAGCCGCTTTACCTTCAACCACAGCACGAAATAATTTCTCATCCACTTCGGTAAGCTGACGGAACTTTTCTCGCGCTAATGTCAACAACTGTTCTGCACTGTCTTCCATCGTGACGCTGCCTATTTTTCGGGTGAATCAGAGCTTACGCACTCATAACGCGATTTCAATCATACAACTGTTATCTATGACCAAAGATAGATGTTTTTATGTATATTTTGTAGATTTATATTGAAACACAAGAAAACGTTTCATTACGAGGATTACCTTGTGAGAAAATTAGTTTTCTTTCCCTCAAATTCATTACAACCGTCTACAAGTCTCGGCACTATCCAGCCGACAGAAAGAATTGAGCAAGAAAACAACCACGATAAAAAAATCGGGTAGTTAAGTTGATTGCATTGGTTTTTTAGACTCTTTAAGAGGTTTTGAAATGATTTGTTTGACCCTAGCCGCTTGTTTTCTTCGTAAATCTTCAACAATTGCGTGTAAGTCGTAGTTAAAAGACTTAGCATGTTCTTCTCTATATTTATGAATTTCTTCTAAAATTTCATCATTCCACATATTTAATCTCTTATTAGTTCATAAGGTGTACAAATAGTTGGTAGTGTATATCCAGATTCAACGCTAATTTGCGATAGTTTTTTCTGTATTTGTGCGTTTGAGTATGCTGTGCCCTTACGTTTTGTGATTAAGCTCTGTAAGCATGAAGCGACTTGAAGTTGTTGCTGATAGTTGAACTCATGAGCTTCATAAATATGTTTCGTAATGCCACACCAAAAGGATTATCCAATTCACCCATTTTCCCTGCGCGCAAGGATTGCTCAACGATCAACTTCATGCGAAGAAACCGCTCTGACTCATACTGTTGGAAAGCAGCTGTCGGATTTGCTTGCTCTTTGAGACACTTAGCGACTACAAAGGCATCTTCTAATGCTGTACATGCACCCTGTCCCATAGTTGGCAGCATTGGATGTGCAGCATCACCCAGCAGTGTGATATTCTGCTTGCTCCAAGGTTGAGTCGGGACACGATCATACAAATCTGTTGTCAGAATATTGGCTTCATCCGTCGTTGTAATTAACTCAGGAACCGATGCAAACCAATCTTGAAACATGGTTTCAAGCTCTTTTCTACGACCAACTGGCGTATCCAGCTGTTCTAGGGGTGCAGTTGCTGCTGCGTACCAATACATCCGCCCTTTGCCCAGCATCATGAAACCGAAGCCTTTGCCACGCCCCAAGAACTCCTGAATGTAGCCGGGACGATATCCTCTGGGAACGTAATCTGTTAGACCACGCCAAGTCTTAAAATTGCGATAGATGGGTGGTTGATCACCGAGGAGGGCGGCTCGTACGCGCGATCGCAAACCATCAGCCCCGATTAAAGCATCCCCTTCGACTGTTAAGCCAGAACTGAAGTAAGCGCGAACCTTCTCTTCTTCCTGCTCAAATCCAAGGAAGGTTTGTCCTAAAACAAATTTTTCATGGGGTACATTACGCCACAATAGCTGATGTAATTCAGCCCTATGAATGCCAATAACAGGCAACTCAAAAGTATCAACGGGTATATTGACCAACTCCTTGCCGCTTTGGGAATTGAATTGGTAGTTTGTTGTTCGATAGCCAATGCGGAGCGCCTCCTCCAACAAGCCTAAATTTTTTAGGATGTGTGTCGCATTTGCCCAAAGTGCAATACCAGCCCCTACCTCCCGCAATTCCTTTGTTCGCTCATAGACAACTGGTTCAAAACGAGCTCTATGGAGAGCAAGTGCAGTCGCAGCACCGCCAATTCCGCCGCCGATAATGATGATCTTCTTAGCTGTTTGCATCTTTCTTTTTGAATCGACAAACTTGTCAGTTGGTTACTCCCTATCAGATCTGTACCCCATTAACAAATTGAGACACAAGAAAACGTCCCGTTACGAGGATTACCTTGTGAGAAAATCAGTTTTCTTTCCCTCAAATTCATCACAACCGTTGATACAGTTCCATAGGTGAGACCATCAAAGATATTTTTCTCTGACTGGCGACATATGGGTAAGTTTCCTTCCTGATCAAGAAGAATCTTTAACATATCAGCTTCATGTCGTCCCCCTTGAGTGGATGTTAGAGACTTTGCTCGAACAATTCGCGCCGCTGAACTTTCAGTTTCTTCGGGGAAATCAATCTTCTCCCCTTTTGAAGTGAGAAATCCATTTGTGTGAACCACTACATTGTTCACTTCCACTTCATTTGAATTAAGAGCAAATAATTGGTTTCCAGCAAGTTCAAGATTAAAATAGTTACCCGAATCATCAGCGATAAGAATGTTACTCATCGTTGCTCGTTCAGCAGCACTAATGACATGATACGCCTCATTTAGTGAGGTAGAGTCTAAAACCTTTCGCAAAAGTATATGCACAGGAATACCTCCTGTAGGGGCTTGACATTTAAGAATGTTGAGGCAAACCCCAACACCCGCTGCGTTTAAGCCAATTTTGACAAAACCTGGCTCTCCTAAGGCAAGAAAACGGAAACCATCTTGTCGTGTAACATCAAAGATGACAGCTAAGTTCTCAAACTCTTCTACCCAGTCCCAATTTTGCCCTAGAATACGGCTCTCTTTAAAGTAAAGAGAGGTACATTCATTAGGTGTACTAGACCGAAGTATTTCCGTTCGGGACATGAGCATGACGACTTCCCACAGTTCTCGCTTTGCGTGAGATGCGATCGCTTTTAGTTCAATAGCATACGGCTCTGAAAATTCTTGAATCCGCTCAAAAAATGCTAAGGAAGTCGCCTTAAGCGAAGCATCAGTCCATTGGGAAAAAAGTTTTGTTCTGTAAAGTTCAAAAGCTTTTTCAATGCGATCGCAAAGCTTAGTACCGTGTTCTGCTCCTATCTCTTCTGGAGAACCTGTTAAACGAACTAAGGGTAATTTTGCTTGAGGATGTTCTTCAATAAGATTTGGGGGAACAATCTTTAAACCTTGAGCAGTAAGTAATTCAACAGTTGAATCTTTACTTATATCAGGGTGAGGTGACACAACAATCGTCTCCCACTACATTAGTTTTTACAACAGGACTGAGAACTCTGCTCAGAAAAAAAGCAAGCGCCTTTATTATCCTTAATCCAATGTCACAACTGCAACGAATCGCGATCGCACCCTCCCAACTCCAACAAGAACAAATCTTGCTCACGCCTCAACAACAACATTATCTAGGACGTGTTTTGCGTTTGCGCGAGGGCGATCGCTTTATTGCAATGGATGGCAAAGGCAAATGGTGGCTGGCGCAGTTACAAGGAGAAACAGCGCAGGTTTTAGAACCACTGACAGTAGAATCCGAATTACCTGTATCAATTACGCTGATGGTAGCTTTGCCGAAAGGCAATGGATTTGATGATGTAGTACGGTGCTGTACTGAGTTAGGAGTAGCGGTTATTGCTCCGGTGGTGAGCGATCGCACTTTACTCAATCCCAGTCCTCAAAAACTTGAACGCTGGTTACGTATTGCACAAGAAGCTGCGGAGCAATCCGAACGCGCTTTTGTACCTACGATATTAGAACCTGTTTCTTTTAGTACTAGTCTTGCCACAGAAACGACTGCTCACCGTTACATTTGTGAGGCGCGTGGCAGCTATCCTCATTTAAGAGAGGCAATTCATCAAGTTTCTACCACATCTGAAATTATGATTGCCACTGGACCAGAGGGAGGATGGACGGAAAAAGAAGTGGAGTCCGCTATTAATGCTGGATTTCAACCAGTTTCCCTTGGTCGTCGCATCTTGCGAGCAGTGACAGCCCCGATTGTTGCCTTATCTATTGTGGCAGCACAGTTAGAATCGAAGGAGAGCTTACTCCCCTTCCCTTGTAGGGAAGGGGTTGGGGGTTAGGTTTCTTGGCATAGCCTAAAAGCGTGAAAATTGCTGTAAGCTTACTTATCAAATAAATTGTCGAGACAGGAAACCTCCCATCTCGACAATTTCTTGAAAATTATTAAATAATAGCTGGACAATTGCCAGTTATTATTTGCTATTTACCAAAGTTAGCCAGGGGTTTTTACTTGACGTGCCATGTCTAAGTAAGAACTCATGTTCGCACCAGGACGCCGACGACCATTACTACTTGATGGTACGGCGAGATATTTTGGCGCAAAAGTGGTTTCAGCTGGCTGCTGTTGAATTGCTGCTTTGGCTTTTTCGCTTTGAGCAGGTTGAGGCTTAACGCCATTTGCAGTCTGTACTAGCTCAACTTTAGCCGGTTCTGGCTGGGCGGCAGATTGAGCATCTTTCGTTCCGTTCTTGGTTCCGTTCTTGGTTCCGTTCTTGGTTCCGTTTTTGGTTCCGTTCTTGCTTGCTGCTTTTACTGCAACTGGTTCAGCCGCGTCCTTAGCTTTCGATACTGCTGGTTCAACCGCTTTCTTCGCACTCGATACTGCTGGTTCAGCCGCTTTCTTCGCACTCGATGCAACTGATTCAGCCGCGTCCTTAGCACTCGATGCAACTGATTCAACCGCGTCCTTAGCTTTCGATGCAGCTTGTTTAGCTGCATCTTTCGTTACTTCGACGGCTTCATCGAGTTCCATGTAGTAACCGCTTTTCTTGCCACCGAAAAGCCCAATAAAGAAATTCAGAACCCCACCGATTAAATTTTTGATAAAACCCAACATTACAATTTCTCCTGCCTCTTATACCTGGAATATGACCGTAATCCTGAAAAAATCACGGAATATTTTTAATTTTTATCAAGATATTCTTGACCCACCCATTCGTCTGTACAACCTAATGATCGTGACAGCCTTCATAGGTTTTTTTCTCAACAAAGTTGTTTTAACACCAAGCGACTTATGCTCTTAACTCTTTACTCTCAGCACTTGCCACCTGTACACAGTCAGACTTAATTATTAAATTTTACTGTAACCTAGGGCAATATTTTAAGACTAGGCTTAACAAAAGTTAACTTATACTTTTAACAATACCTATTCAGTCTTAAGAGGGATGTTGCTCAAGCCAGTAGGGAGAGTGTCATAGCTTTTTGGCAAATGGTAATGACACTCGACTAAATTAGGTAAAGATAGATTTCAATCCCTGATAGGGATTCATACAGTTTAGCCCCTGCCTGGAGATTATAGAATACTACATTCAAAGCATGAGGGCGTATATTCTACTGACTTGAAAACCGCCACAACATTATTTTGTACATGAATAAGGTAAAACAACAGCGAAATCCCGTGTTATTAGTACACGGTATTTATGATACAGGTCGAGTTTTCGATCAAATGATTCCCTACCTGAAACAGAGGGGTTGGACTGTGTATGATCTGGATTTAGTGCCGAATAATGGCAATATGGGTCTTGACACGTTGGCTCAACAAGTCGCTGATTATATTGATGCCACTTTTGAACCAGAACAACCCATAGATTTAGTGGGCTTCAGCATGGGAGGTATCGTCAGCCGTTATTACGTCCAACGATTGGGAGGAATCAATCGCGTGCAGCGGTTTATTACCATCTCATCACCGCATCATGGCACTTGGATTGCTTACTGCCGTGATGGTATAGGTTGCATTCAAATGCGTCCTGACAGTGTTCTACTACAAGATTTGAATCGGGATGCTGGTATGTTAAAGCAGATAGATTTTACCTCTATCTGGACACCTTATGACTTGATGATTGTCCCCGCAAGTAGTTCACAAATGCCTCTGGGGCGCGAGGTGATAGTGCCAGTTTTGAATCACGCCTGGATGCTGACAGATTCAAGAAGTTTGGCTGCGGTGGCACAGGCGTTGGCAACCCCAGTGAAGCAATTCAAAATTCAAAATATGTCCTCCGGACACGCTACGCGAACAAAATTCAAAAAGACACAACCCACTCTTGAGAAGCATTCTGTCTCTTGACTATATGCAATGAAAAGGCGTGACAGCTTAAACCCTGTCACCAATTTGCGTATACTCGGCACTGCCGAAAATAGCTTCAGGGTGACGGTAATACTTAAATTCCATTAAGTTATAAAAAGGGTCTTCTAGAAAGAAAGTGCGATGTTCTAAGGGAGAATCAACAAAGCGGTGTTTGGCTTCTTCTCTAAAAAGGAGTTGTCGCTGTTGCGCCCTCGCGAGTAAGTCCTCCCAGTCGTTTTCTGAGGTAAAAATGAGCCCAAAGTGTCTGGGATAGATACCGCGTTGTGGTGTGAGTGGTTCTTTTGTAACGTGTGCTACTAGTTGATGATCGTAGAGATTGAGAATTAGGGCGTTGCGGTTTTCCCGTCCAGAAGTACAGCCCAAACCATCCACATAGTATGCTTTTGTTTGGGCAATGTCTGTGACGGGAAAGGCAAGATGAAATAAAGTTTGGTTCATTGCTTGTGTCTCGAAGGCTGGCGATTGATCTTATCTACAATGTATTTTCTTCATCCGTTAGTTTGTGTGAAATGCGAGTTCTATTTGTGTTTGTACTAGTAACAGTTAATTTTATGAAAAAAAACCACAGATGATTCTTTTTTTTGGAATGAATGCAAGAAGTCTAATACTAAACAAGAGTGCATAAGTCAATTATTGTCTGTTTTCATCTGCGTTTAACTGCTACAGGCTGCGGTTTCATATCCACTCCATCGTAAACTTTTGCAAGAAGTCTACTGAATATCAGATGTTTGCCTGCTGCCTTTGATAAAGTGACCAGTACAAACCTTTTTGTCGCAACAGATCTGCATGGCTTCCCCGTTCAGCGAGAACACCTTTTTCTAGCACCAAAATCAAATCAGCACGCTTGAGGGGGGCAAAACGGTGGGCGATGAGAAACACGGTGCGGTTGGCGGAAATTTTTTGGAGGTTTTCTAGAACTTGCTGTTCGGTTTCGCTATCTAAAGCACTGGTTGCTTCATCTAAAATTAAAATCGGTGCTTGCGAGAGAAATAATCGCGCCAAGGCGATGCGTTGGCGTTGTCCGCCAGATAAAGCTGTACCGCGTTCTCCGACATTGGTTTCGTAACCGTGGGGTAATTCACTGATAAAATCGTGGGCAACGGCACATCTTGCAGCTTCTACGACTTGTTCTGCAGTGATGTCGGGATTACCAAGCGTGATGTTCTCCAAGATAGAACCGTTGAATAAAAAGTCTTCTTGGAGAACAACACCAATTTGTTGACGTAGTGAGGCTAAATCAGCGCTTTTGATATCAAAACCATCAATCAGGATGCGTCCTGATTCAATTTGATAAAGGCGTTGCAATAATTTAGAAAGGGTACTTTTTCCAGAACCACTGCGTCCAACAATACCGACAAACTGCCCTGGTTGCACAGAGAAAGAAATTCCTCGCAAGACAGGTTCAGTACTTTGTCGGTAGCGGAAGAAAACTTGATCAAAGGTGACTTGACCTTTGAGGGATGGTAAAACTAAACCAGTTCCTGGTTCAGTTTCTGGGGCAACGTTGAGAATATCACCAATGCGGTCTACAGAAAGCAGCACTTGTTGTAAATTTTGCCAAAGCTGCACTAGGCGTAAAAGTGGTGCTGTGACTCTACCAGAAAGCATCTGGAAGGCGACTAATTGACCGATAGTCAGTTCCTGCTCAATAACAAGCTTGGCTCCAAACCAAAGAATCAGTAAGCTGGAAAATTTGGTGAGGAAGTCAGCGATATTGCTGCTAATGTTTGAGGTGGTAGAGGCTTTGAAACCTGTGCGGACAAAGCGAGCAAACAAACCTTCCCAGCGATCGCGTGCGGCTGGTTCTGCTGTATGTGCTTTAACTGAATGAATTCCTGTGATTGTTTCGACAAGAAATGATTGACTATCTGCACTACGGTTAAAAGTTTCGTTCAGCCAGTTGCGCAGAATTGGCGTTGCTATCAGCGTCAGAATGGCAAACAAAGGCAAGACTGCTAACCCCACAAAAGTCAGGGGGATGTTGTAGTAAAACATCAATCCCAGGTACACCACAGCAAAGATGCTGTCCAAAACCACAGTTAACGCTGTACCTGTGAGAAATTGACGGATTTGTTCGAGTTCCTGAACTCGTGCAACTGTATCTCCTACCCGTCGAGACTCAAAATAAGCCAAGGGTAAGCGCATCAGGTGGCGAAACAGCTGTGCTGATAAACTTAAATCTAAGCGACGGGCGGTATGGGTAAAAATAAAAAGTCGCAGGATACCAAGAACTGCCTCGAATATTGCTGTAAACAGGAGTGCGATCGCCATAACATCGAGAGTTGGCAAACTCTCCTGCACCATCACTTTATCAATAACGACTTGTGTAATTAGTGGTGTTGCCAACCCCAAAAGCTGCAATGTAAACGACGCCAGCAGCACTTCACTCAACAATCCTCGATACTGCCAAACTGCTGGAGTGAACCAATTGAGGTTGAATTTTTCTTGCTTGTTGATCAGTTCTACTTGCCACAACTGCCCATCCCAAGTCGCTTCAACGACTGAGCGTGGTATGCTTTCACAGGTGTGATTAGAATTTAAGGGATTGCCAACAGTCAGGCGATCGCCCTTAAGGGCATACGCAACCACCCAACTTCCCTCTCGCCCTTCTGATGCTTCCCAACGCAACAAAGCTGGAAATGATAACTGTCGCAACTCATTCCAAGTAACTTGCAACCGCCGCAGCACAAATCCTAACTTTTCGGCTGCTTCCACAAGATGTTTCGGTCGCTGTCCTCTAATTTGGCGTTGTACCCATTCCAGTTGCACTGGATTATCTAACTGTTGCGCCACCATTGTTAAACACGCCGCCGCCGTATTCCAACTAGAAACAAATGGGTATGTTGACACACCACTCGGGAGTGAGGAGGAGGATGAGGACGAAGTTGTCTCCCTCATCTCCCTCATCTCCCTTGTCTCCCTTGTCTCCCTTGTCTCCCTTGTCTCCCTTGTCTCCCTTGTCTCCCTCTCCTCTTCCCTACCTAACCAAAATCCTTCGATTTGTGGTGTGGAAAGTTCTGCCCACACTGCTGTCGTAGTGCGCACCACGACGACTTCTTTACTAGCAGCGACAGCCTTGCACTCGACAGAAAACCTGTTTAAGTCACCGAACCAATCTCCTGAGAGTAGCGTTGCCAAAGGCTTACTGACATTTTCTTCGCGCAAGCGGACTTTTCCAGAAACAATTAAGAACTGAAAACCTCCCGCTTCTTGTGACCAGATTTTTTCTCCTAAATTGTAGCGAAGAGTTTCTGACACCTGTTGCAGTCGGCTTTGTTGTTCAGGAGTTAGCCAGCACAGTGGTGGTTGATTCCAAGGTAGAGATGCTAGCACACTATTTTCTGAAGATTCCTCACCTAAAAGTTTTAATTCACCTGCAATTTTACCGTTAGTTTTTGGATTTTCTCTGCTAGCCATTTCTCAAACAACTCGTTTTGTAGTGCTTGCCTTAGTTGAGTATCTTCTAATGACGCTGACAGAAATTGTTCCACACGAAACAATCCATACCGTCCTTCTAGTTCTATTGGTCCTACTAATTGTCCGGGACGAGCGATATCAATAGCTGCCCTGAGTGTATCTGGCATTGTTCCCCGACTCACTGGTCCCATCATACCGTTGACAATTTTGTCATCTGCTAGCGAATACTCTTGAGCAAGTTGTTCAAAGTTTGCTCCTTCTTCGATTTGCGTTTGTAGTTCTTCAGCGAGTTCTTGGCTATCAACAATAATTCGCGAGAGTACCACTCTATCTAGATAAATTTTACGCTCAATGAAGTATTCTTGCAGCTTTGATTCTGTAACGATAGCTTTCAGTTTTTCTATCTTAAAACCGTAAGTAACTGATGAGTGAAATGTATCATAATCCGTCCCGTTACTCTGTAGCCATTCTTGAAACCTAGAAGGTTCTGTCAACTGATTTTTTAGGCGAAAATCAATTATAGTCTGTTCGGTCAAAGCAGGACTAATAAATATATCTTCTCGTGTTCGTAGTTCTTGTTCAATCACGTACTGACGCAGAATGTCTCCAATGAATTGTCCCAATTTTCCCGAGGCTTGCAAATATTTTACTGCTTGCCTATAAGAAATTGGTTGGTCATCTATGGTTAAAAATGATGAAATTTCCATAAACTTAAAAAGTTAATGAGTAGAAAAAACTACAAAAAAACAACATACAACTTTTGAAAAAGTAAATTTGCATTTTAATTGACAATTTTAGGCAAAAATAGTGGGACAATCCTAAGCGGTCTTAGGCGAGAGTGACAACGAAACCTTAAGGGAATTACTAGAAAAGACTCGACATTTTAGAAAAAGAATTAGGCAATGACATTTGCCCATATCCAGGCAAGTAAAATTGCTGTACTAGCGCCGATCAATGTGTTGAAAATATTTACCACTTCATTAGTGAGCCAGTGAAAGCGAGATTGCAGTGTTGCTCCGATCACACTTTCTAAATTGGTGGCAATGAACGCTGCTACAACACACCAAAGGACACCAAACAAATCTATCAAACCTACTCCCCAAGCAAGGAGTGCTAGAGCAAGTGACGCTACAGCACCCGCTAAAGTTCCCTCTAAGCTGACCGCTCCTTCCGTTCCCCGTGGTACTGGTTGCAGTGTGGTAATCAGAAAAGTACTTCTACCATAAGCCTTACCCACTTCGCTAGCACAGGTGTCAGAAAGCTTTGTACTAAAACTCGCCACATAGCCGAGCAACAATAAGGTGTAGGGCATAGGGTGTAGCGTTTGAGACGTAGGAAAGATTCCCAAACTTATCGCCCATACTCCCAACGCACACAAAGCCGCAGTTAAAGCAGAACCCCAGACATTTTCTGGACCTCTAGCACCAGAACGCTTTTCTGCAATGCCTTCTGCTTCTTTCTGCGCCATACCTACGCGGGTAATCAAAGAACCAACAAGAAAATAGAACATGACTACTATGTATCCCTGCCATCCTAGTGTTCCCCAAATTAGGACGCCAAGTAACCAACCGTGGAATAATCCAGCTGGAGTGAGCAACTTTTTGGGGACAATCCAAGCCACAACCACCAAGATAGAGTTCAATGCTACTCCAACTAGCCAAGGATTCAGAGAATTAATGGAAGAGAACATTATAAGCCACTCATCTTTATTGCGAGTTTTTTTGCCAAAGTACCAATAGAATAACTAATTTAGAACAGATGTGATTGCTGAGCGCAACCCCCCAGTTGTGTAAGAAATATTTAGCCTTATGGTATTCTAGATTACTCTTTGTCTTTCTTTGAACACGCATCTTAGTTCTTGCAATTTCCTCAAGAGACGATAACTGATCGTAGATAGGGCAGGATAAGATTCAAAAATAAATATTTTATAGAGATGGCGACAAGGATAGGCTTTTTACCGTTCTACCCTAATTTATCCAGAACAGAAGCATAACTATGAAGATTCAGTAAATTTTTCCTGTTTTTTAGTAAACTAATATACAAAGCTATTTTTTTTTATTTAGAGAAACTCGATATTAATGTTGATGTAATATATACTGTGCATATACCCATTAACGTATGTTAGAAACTGTTCCTAGAAGGTTTCTAGAGACTGCTAAAAACTTAAATACTGCTATAAGTCCTCAAATATTTAGCGACACATTAAGTACCAGTCATAGCAATTTCTACAGCTTTACCCTGAATGGTCGTAGCAGTTTTGACCTTGTTCTGGAAGATTCCAGCAAAAATGCACACGCAGATTTGATTCAAGATGCAAATGGTAATGGTGTGGTAGATGACAGTGAAGTCATAAATGGTTCTATTTTTAGTACCACAAATGCTGAATCAATTAGTAAAACCTTAGATGCAGGCTCTTATTACATCCAAGTCTATATTGATGAAAGCTTAGAAACTAACTATAAATTGGCTGTTTCGGCAACGCCTATTGACAATGCTGGAGATTCCTTCCAGGCTGCCCGTAATGTTACTGTTAATTCCCAAACTAAAAACTACAGTGATTGGGTAGGTCTATCAGACACGAACGACTACTACAAATTTCGCCTAAAGACCACCAGTGACTTCAAATTAGGACTCACTGAGGTGAGTGATAATGCAAATGTGCGATTACTAGACGTTAACGGCAATACGCTTGCAAGTTTCGTTAACTTCGGTACGACAAATGAATCAATAAATCGCACTTTAGATGCGGGAATTTACTATGTACAAGTTAACCCATACGAGGGCAGTGAAACTTTCTATAACCTAAGTTTGTCAGCAACCCCTGTATCTGGTGATGTTTTACCACCGACTCCTACTTCTGTTGACATATCATCTCTGGCTTCTGGTGGCACACAGCAGCCGATTCCTGCTTCTTCCAGTACACCTTTACCCCTTGATAGCACGACATCTTATATTAAGGGAACTCTCCGGGCAGATACCTTTGCTTACCAGTCTGTATACAATCGGACAGTATACTCTGGCAATGGCAACGTTGACTTTGGTAGTGGAGCGCGAGACTTACTGGATGTATCCGCATGTTCTTCTGCAAACGCCACTATCAAATTAGTAGAGTCCACAGGTGGTGTTGTCTACAACCCAGGCAATGGTAATCGCGTATTTGATTCTATAACATTCAGTGACGGCAAAGAAATTTTGTTTGAGGGCATTGAAGCCATTAAATTTGCAGACAAAACAATTAACTTATCAGTGACACCCAATGACCCCATGTTTGGACAACAATGGAACCTACACATGATGGGTGTTCAAAATGCATGGCGTTTCACGACTGGTTCCACCAACGTGCTTGTGGGAATTGAGGATACAGGCTTAGCTGCCAATGGAGGTAATCTTCACCCCGATTTACGTTCCACCAATTTTTTAAGTAACAACTACTTGGATGAAATGACTAACTCCACCGCACACGGTACTTCAGTTGAAGGGGTAATTGCTGCTGCTAGTAATAATGGCGTAGGAATGAGTGGTATCAACTGGAATTCTGATGTTTTCCATATCGATGTTATGGGTGGTGACGCTGGAGATTACGATTTGGTGAGTGCTACACAAACATTGATTAATCAGGCAAATAGTAAAAATCAGCGTTTGGTAGTCAACCTAAGTTTGACTGGTGGTAGTTCACCGCAATTTGAGCAGCTGATTGCTAATAACCAAAATACAGCCTTGTTTGTGATTGCCGGCGGAAATAGCGACGGCAATAGTCTTGAAAGCCCTGCCGACTTAGCGAACAAGTATGGCAATGTCGTAGCGGTAGGTGCTTCTTGGGGACTTAAAGATTGGTATGGCAATCCAAAAACACCCGGACAACGCATCTCCTACAAAGACAAAGGATGGTGGAGTTCCAGCAAAGGAGATGGTCTGACTTTAATGGCACCATCTGAGTTTCTCACAACCAATGCTACCAAGTCCTCTAATGCTTTTGCGTTCGGCTATGATAACAGTTTGAGTGGCACTTCAGCAGCAGTGGCAAACGTGACAGGAGTTGCTTCATTAGTATGGAGTGCTAATTCAAATCTCACTGCTACCCAGATCAAGTCAGTTCTGTCACAAACAGCTTACGATTTGGGTGCAGCGGGCTATGATACAGAGTACGGTTACGGGTTTATTAATGCCGATGCAGCTGTCAGGAGAGCAAAGGCTCTTGCACAGGGTGTAGCATAATTACCGAAGAAAGGCATGAGGCATACTGCCGGGTGCAGAAGTTATACTTGTAATAGTTTATACAATTATAACTTCTCTGTGCTCTGCCATACGGTAAGACAGCCCGTGCTTTTAAGTAGGTCGAAAAATAATAGAGTGCAAACTTTATCAAATCCCTCTCCTTAAGGAGACGCTTCGCACATGAAGGAGCCTGCGCTTTGCGCTTACGCATTTATGCTTCGGGTCACATAGCTGCCTTCAGACGAACGAAATAGCTGCTTTCTTAAAGCGGTTTTCAGAATTACGGTGGGCATTGCTCACCAATATCTCAAATGTCTATCACATAAGCTTTTATAGGCAATGCCCACCCTACGATTTGTGGTCTAATCATGTGAAAAGCGCTCTCTCGCAACCAAAATGTAATCTACAAATAAACTAGGGGTAATTGGTCATTAACGAGCGTGAAAATTTCCCTAAATTCTCCCTGCGCCATTTGGCATCTGCTTTGCGATTTGTCCGCAACTCTAAAACCCGAATTCCCTGAGTTGGAAGTGGGTTTAATCTTGAAACCAAGTGCTTCCAAGAGGTCATCAATTCATATTCAACACCATAAGTGGCACATAATTGAGCAAAATCAATATCTTGCGGAGTTGCAAAAAATTCTTCAAATGGTGGGTCAAATTTGGAAATGGGTAACATTTCAAAAATTCCACCACCATTGTTGTTAATTAACACAATGGTGAGATGTCCGACAAACTTATTTCTGATTAAAAATCCATTGGTGTCGTGCAATAAGGCTAAATCACCTGTCAACATCACACTGCTTTGATGGCGATGGGCAATTCCCAAAGCGGTGGACAATGTGCCATCAATGCCATTCGCACCTCGGTTGAAAAAGGGTTGCACTTCTGAATGACTTGGTTTCCAGAAAAATTCAACATCCCGCACTGGCATACTGTTGGCAATAAAAATGGGTGTTTTTGGTGGTAAAGTCTGAGAAAGTAACCAAGCAGCTTTGCCTTCAAATAACTCCTCTGTTGTTGTCAGTGTTTGGTCAACAGCTGCCCTAACTTTTGCTTCTATTGCACACCACAGTTGAAGATACTCGGGAGATGAGGGGGATGAGGGAGATGAGGGAGGGAGGGAGGGAGGGAGTGAGGGGGATGAGGGGGATGAGGGAGAAACTCCTAATTTTGAATTTTGAATTTTGAATTTTGAATTGATTTGTCCCCATCTGCTCAATTCTTCTATACTTATCCGCAGGTGAGTTGTTCTCCCGTGGAGAGGGTCGAGGTTTTGGTCACTCGGATCAATGATCCAGCGTCGCGCTTGGGTGGAAGTTAACCAGTTACGTAATTCTTTACTGGTGGGCAATTCTCCAATTTGAATGACCACGTCTGGTGCTAGCTGTTTTGCCAATTCCTGATTCCGCAAAATGAGGTCATAGGTGGAAATAATATGAGGATTGAGATCAGCGTAGTTTCGCACTGGAGAGAGTCCCTCTGCTAAAACTGGGAATTTTAAGGTTTTGGAGAGTTGAGCGATCGCACTACAATATTCCTGTGGTCTTTGCGGTTGGGCAACACCAGCAATGATGATTCCTCGATCAGATTTTAACCACTCTTCCAAAAAGGGAGGTGAGGAGATCGGCACATGGGCAGATGCGGTGATGGTTGTTATATGAGAAAAGAAGTCTTCTAGGTCAAATTCAGACTGTAACAATTGTAAAGACGTTGTCTGCAACTCCTCTCCATTAGAGATGGGTGCAAGGGGGTCGCGAAAGGGAAAATTGAGATGTACTGGTCCAGGTACAGAAGTTTGTGAACGTTCCCACGCATGAATCATCATTTGCCGCAAATAAGCCAGCATTCCCATCTCCACGGACGGAATAGCTAACTCTGTTTGCCAGTTTGGGTAATTGCCGTATAATTTTAACTGGTCTATAGTTTGTCCAGAGTGGCAATCTCGCAATTCTGCTGGTCTATCAGTGGTAAACAGCAGCAGAGGTATACGACTTTCTTTAGCTTCTATCACCGCTGGGTAAAAATTCGCTCCCGCTGTTCCAGAGGTGCAAACAACGACCGTGGGGCGTCCGGTTGCTTTGGCTTGACCCAAGGCAAAAAAGGCAGCAGAACGTTCATCAAGAATCGAAATCGCTTGAATATCCGGTGATTGTTGGGCAAAGGCGACTGCTAGAGGTGTGGAACGGGAACCCGGACAAATCACGACACAAGTCAATCCAAGGCGCTTTAATGTCTCGGCTGCAATCGACGCCCATACAGTATTAATGTTTCTAAAATCAATTGTCATCAACCTTGAAAGTCCAAAAGTTCTAAGTCTTGAGTTCTGAGATATGGGTGTTGACCGCATTCTCTGGTATATTTCAACCAACTTTCTTATCGTAGATGAATCAGGAAATTCAAGGCGTTGCTAAATACTAAAAGTACTCACTCGGGACTATTTTTATGGACTGCATTCATTTAACGAAAATTCGCGGCTATGGCTACACTGGGTATCTGCAAGAGGAACAGGTGCTAGGACAATGGTTTGAGGTGGATCTGAGGTTATGGCTGGATCTCTCAAAAGCTGCTGAAACCGACGCGATAGAAGATACTCTCGATTACCGTTGTGTCATCAGCTTGGTGCAAAATCTGCTGAAGACATCAAAGTTTTCTTTGGTGGAACGGTTAGCAGCCACCATTGCAGATTCTATTTTGGCGTCAAGCGATCGCGTGGTACAAGTTCAAGTTGTTTTGAGTAAACCTGCTGCACCCATCCCAGACTTTGGTGGCGAAATCAGCATTGAACTGACTAAAACTAAGTCTAAGCCTAACGCCTGAAGCCCAGGATTAATATTCGCTTGCTGTGAATATCTGGCACTCCGTTATATAAAGCCTACTCAAAACTACTCAACAATACTCTTTTCTATACAAAGATAGCTGGAATTATAGTTGATGTTTTTGAGTTTCGTTTAATTCCTGCTTCATTCTAGTGATGTCGGCATCAACCAGTCCACAGGCTCTCACCGACTAACTGCCGGATGCGTACAAACTAAGATTGATAGCTGCGTTCAAATCGCGGTCAATCGTGAAACCGCAGTGACCACATTCAAACACTCGCTCATTTAAGGTGAGTGTTTCTTTTTTTGTTCCACAACTAGAACAAGTCTTAGAACTGGGGAACCATCGGTCAGCCACAACAAGCTTGGAGCCATACAGTTCGCACTTGTACGTTAACTGTCTACGGAACTCATGGAATCCCATGTCAGCAATTGCCTTAGCCAATTTATGATTAGCCATCATGCCAGACACATTGAGGTCTTCAATCACTACTGTGCCGTGGTTCTTGGCAAGCAGCGTAGTGAGCTTGTGCAATGTGTCTTTGCGAATGTTGGCAATCTTTCTGTGCAATCTGGCAACCTGCATCTGCGCTTTTTTCCAGTTGTTTGAACCAATGATTTTATGGCGGTTCAACCATTGCATTCTGGATAGTTTTGCTTCATATTTTTTGTAGGATTTGGCTCCAGATATGATTTCACCAGTGCTGAGGGTGCAAAGATTCTTAACACCGAGGTCAACACCTACAACACTTGTCTTATTTAATTGTTGTTGTTCTACGTCAAATCGAAAACTGACAAACCATCTATCAGCTTGTCGGCTAATAGTGCAAGACTTAATCAATACTTGTGGTAATCGCTCATAAGTTTTAAGAACACCAATCACAGGCACTTGGATTTTATTGCTATCAAGTATCTTGACCGTGCCTTCCAAAGTAAAAGAGTCACGTTGACCTTTCTTTTTGAATTTCGGGACACCAGCCGTTTTCTTGAAACAGCGCTTCCAGGATTCTCGTAGCGCCATTAATGCTTGCTGTGGTGTACTTTTTGAGCATTCGTAGTACCATTCGTTTTCAGATTTCACCAGTGCTACCAACCACTTGTGCAGATCGATAGCAGTAGGAAACTTAATTTTAGAGTCGGGGTTGGCTTTGTTGTGGTCTAAAATTTGTTTTGTTAAAGCCAATCCCCAATTCCAGGCATGACGGGCTACTCCGCAATGTTTCATCAATGCCGTGCGCTGTTGGTTGTTTAGTTTTAGCTCGGTTTTAAAACCCAATAACATTGATTCGACCCTTCAATGTATCTTATATGTAAGTTAACAGACATTGAAGTTTTTTGACAATGCCATTCCAAAAAGGAAACAAGCTAGGAGCGAAAAAACGCTATTCGCGTCCCCTAGATAAAGAGGTAATAGCGTTTAGGGGGTATGAAGGACAAAAGGAAAAGCTAAAATTTATCCCCGACTGGCAAGAAAAACTTAGAAAGTTTGTTGATCAACTTTTATCAGATCTACCCAAAAATGAGTAGCAATGGGTAGAGATGGGTAGGAATTAAGTTACAGTTCCTCACCCTTTCCTAGCCCTCCGTACTTGTAAGCAGGGAAACAAATTTTCTACGTTCCCGTCATCTCCCCGGAAAGGGGAGAGTGCGGGGGAATTGAGGAGGTTTCAGGAATTTATACAAGATGTCTATCAATTGAGATAGCAATTTTCTTTTGTTTTGTGATCATTCCAATACGTTCGTGTCCTACCGTACGCTCAGTCGCTCTTCGGGCTTTTAGTATAGCACCACAGAAATAACTAGACAGTTAAAAATGACAAGAAAGCTAGTTTTATAGCCATTCTAGCCGTGTGCTTTCTGCCTTCTTAATACTAGGCATCTTGGCAGTTGGTTTCAGATAAAAGTGTTATATATTGTATTAAATTTCATCTATGAATTTAGTTGAATACATAAAACCAATGGATTTGAATATGTCTCAAATTAACTCAGTTATCATATTGGTGATTTTTTATACGTAAAAATTAAAAGTATTTCTTACTACAAAAAACGGTTGTAGCTAAGCAAAAGATTTCTTTTATACCTACTCTTTTTACAGTACTCAGATATCAAGTTAGTAAATTGATACTGATATAATGAAATAATTTAATTAACTTTATCCGAAAGTTAAGAAAAGTATCAGGAGAACAATATTTAACTTAAAAAACAACTGCTTATTGAGTATTTTATAGAGTAACTATCCGGGTATTTTAAAGATTTATTAACTTTGAATGATTCACTTGATATTGAGTGAATCTTTTTAAGAACATTATCACCTAATTCCGAGGAAAAGCTTAATATGCCTAATCAAAAAATTTTAGTCGTTGAAAATGAAAAAAAAATAGCATTAGATATTAAAAAGAGATTGCAAAAAATGGGATATTATGTTTATGAAATTATTTCTTCTGGAGAAGAAGCTATAAAAAAGGTAGAAGAAACAAATCCCAACTTAGTCTTAGTTGATATTTGTTTATCAGGAACCCTCAATGGTGCGCAGGTTGCTGAGCTTATCAGGAATAATTTTGAAGTTCCAGTTTTATATTTAACAGATTATTCAAAAGTAAAAACAATAAAAAAATATAGATTTAGCGAACCTTTTAGCTATATTACTAAACCAGTGACTGAACAAGACTTGCATATTGCTATCGAAATGGCTCTTTATAAGCACCAAACCAAAAGAAAACTGCTAGAAGAGAAGCGAAAGTTTCTAGCAATTCTTAAAAGTATGGGTTCTGCAGTCATAATTACAGATACTTATGGTTGTATTTGTATGATGAATCCAGTGGCAGAAGCGCTTACAGCGTGGAAACAAGATGAAGCCGTTACTAAAAATTTAACAGAAGTTTTGAGCTTGGTTGACAAGGATACAGGGCTAATGATCAAAGATTTAACGACCCAAGTCATACAGACGGGTATCGTTTTGAATCTACCAGAAACTTTGACATTAATCACTAAGAACCATACAGAAATACAAATTGGCGGTAGTATTGCCCCCATTCGCGATGACGATGGAAATATGATTGGCGCAGTTTTAGTTTTTCAAGATATTACTCAACGTAAACTAATAGAAGCACAACTTGTACGCAATGCTTTCTACGATGCACTAACAGGACTACCAAATAGAGTTTTATTCTTGGAGAGGCTCACCCAAGTGTTTGAGCGGGGAAAACGACGAAACAATGAACGCTATGCTGTTTTGTTTTTAGATTTGGATGGCTTCAAGAAAATTAACGATAGTTTTGGACATAGTATGGGTGATGATTTATTGATGGAGGTTGCTCGACGTTTAGAATCGTGCTTACGCAGTGGCGACACCGTAGCACGATTTGGTGGTGATGAATTTGCGATTCTCATCGAAGATATTAAAGACGTGACCGACGCAACGAACGTTGCCAAACGTATTCAAGAAACCTTAAAGTTGCCAGTTGAGTTGAAAGAACATGAAATACTCATTGCAGCTAGCATTGGTATTGCTTTAAATTGTAGTAGTTATGAGCAACCAGAAAATCTGCTGCGGGATGCTGATATGGCTATGTACCATGCAAAGCAACTGGGAAAAGCTCGTTATGTTGTGTTTAATTCCCAGAAGTCACTCGATACTAATGATTAATCTGCAAAAATTTTTCTAGTAACGCTTGTATTTCCGGTTGCTTAATATAAACATCTGCCGCTTCGATTAAATTATTGATATTCTCTTCACTGACATCATCAATGTCATCGCTCAACCGTTTGCCAGTTAACTCCCTATCAAGTTTAAATTGCAATCGCAAATGACGCTGATCAAGGATTTGGTTGGTAATGTAGTCGTAAACGTCTGCTGAAGCATCAAACAAGACATCCACAATAGGTTGTGCCCATTGTAGAAGACCCCATTGTTGAACTTTTTCTAATGGGATAACCCGCGTAGCATCGCCCGTTCCTATGGAAAGAACAGTAATTTCTTCCAGTGAATGACCCAATCTTAGCGCTTCGGCAACGGCACAGCTAGAGGGGTTATTAGCAGCGACAGCGCCATCAATGGCAGAGTAGATAGTTTGAATTGAATAAGTTGAGGTATCGTCAGGTATCTCGAACCAGGGTGCATCTACCAACGCTTGTCGATTTGCTCCCACATACTTTCTAATAGTGCGAGATTGTCCACTACCTGTGCCACTTGTGATGCTTAAAACGTTACCATTATATATATCTATGGTTGACGATGCTTCCTCATCTAGAGTGATACTGTCTACTGTCGCCTTTTCAACTTTTCCATCTATTCTCTTGTCTAGTTTATGTCCTGGAAAATAAGTTGGAGCAGATGCTGAACAAACGCACGCTTCCCACAGAGAAACATTACCATAACCTTTGTCTTGACGCCAACTTTTAAAAATAATTGGTTCCCGCTCAATCGTGTCATAAGAAACAATTAATAGTAATGGCGAATCGATATCAAACAGTGCTGTCTCCCCGCAAGTCTGTTTTAGGACTTGAATCAAGCCATTGTCTGAATATTTAGGAGCAGAAAAACCATACCTCAAAAGTAATGGAATTCTCTGCAGCGAAAAACGCTTTTGATAAGGAAAGAGTATTCTGCCGTTTTGCTTGTAAAATTCAACAATTTCTTCACTTGTGCATCCTTTGGCAATTGTTGCTGCTAAAATTGCCCCTGTAGAAGTCCCAGCAATTAAGTGAAAATACTCATTTAAAGGTTGATTTATTTGCTGTTCAATCTCTGCCAGTATCTTTGCCCCAATGACTCCCCGAATCCCCCCACCATCCAAGCTCAAAATCCGAAAAGGCATAGTTTCCTCAATCCTCATTATTTGAATTTGATTTTATTATGTTTTTATTATAAATATTTTATTATAAAGAAACATTAGAAAATCATCCAGCAATGAATATAATATTTGAAGATTTAATTACTGATAATTTCATGAATATAGCAATCAGGTTTGATGTTTGAAAAAAATTAAGTATCTTTCGGGTGGGCAATGCCGACTACATCTGGGTTCTATCTGGGTTTTGCTGAGCATTGCCCACCCTACGTGTATTTCAAAAATCTGCGGAGGAATCCTATATTAACCTTTTATATTGCTGCTAAACTTTAAGCAGTAATAACAAAAGAAAAAAATCTGGAAAAATATATATAAATCCTGTTATGGAAAAAACAGAAAAACAAAAAATGCTGGCAGGCGAACTGTATCTTGGTTTCGATGCAGAGTTAGTTGCTGAAAGAAACTTCGCACTTCGTCTACTGAGAATGTATAACTCCACAACCGAAGAACAACAGGAGCAGCGATCGCAAATTCTACAGGAATTATTTGGTCAAGTGGGACAAAATGTGACAATTATGCCGCCATTTCACTGCGACTACGGTAAAAATATTTATGCAGGCGACGGATTGTATATGAATTATGGCTGTGTGATTTTAGACTGCAATACAGTTCATATTGGCGACAATGTATTGTGCGCTCCTTACGTTCAAATTTACACAGCATATCACCCGACAGACCCAGAAACTCGCCTTTCTGGTAGAGAACTTGCGGCTCCAATTAAAATCGGTAATAACGTCTGGATTGGCGGTGGAGCAATTATTTGTCCTGGTGTCACAATTGGCGATAATACGACTATTGGTGCTGGTAGTGTCGTTGTAAAAGATATCCCTGCAAATGTCGTTGCTGTTGGCAATCCCTGTAGAGTTATTCGGGAATTGTAATTTTTAGCTAACAAAAGTTGTCCCCAACTACGCTATCAGATATTCTTACAGCTAGCATACATAAATATCCTTAGATAAGGAGTAGTTCCTGTGGCTACCATTAAAGCTTTGTCAGTAGCTGCTGGTGCAGCATTTATAGTTTGCGGTACAGTGAAAGTCGCAGCAGCTGCAACCTTCAGCGATGCTCCTCTATTTAACGATGTGGCTAGCTACAGTACAACAATCTCTGCTAATAATGACCTAGCCGATATATACTTTCCCAACCCGTCAAATTTGAAAACTGGCAATTACTCCTTTCCTGTTGCGCTGTTATTGCAAGGTGCAAATGTCGATAAATCAAATTACTCAGAATATGCCAGTATAGTAGCTAGATACGGATTTGTAGTTGTTGTACCCAATCATCCAAGGTCACTTCCCCAGTTCGGATTCACAGGACTACTACCTGAAACCTCACAAATCAAAGCTGTTTTGGCACAAATGGAAGCAGAAAATTCCAATCCTGCTTCACCCGTTGCTGGCGTTATCAATACACAAAAACTAGGCTTGCTCGGTCACTCTGCAGGAGGCGCAGTTGGACTATCTGCCATTGCAAACCTCTGCCTTTCCCCTATTCAATGTGAAGGCTCCTTCAACCGACCAAATGAACTGGTAGCCGGAGCTTTCTTTGGTGCAAATCTCCGCAACCAAAACGGGGAATTTTTCCCCATTAACAATTCAGGAATTCCTGTTGCTTTATTGCAAGGAACTCGTGATAGCAGAGTTCTTCCGATTAACACTTCAAAAACTTACGAGCAGATCCAGAACCCTCCTAAGGCGCTGATTAGTATTTTGGGTGCTAACCACTATGGCATCACGAATACGAATAACCCTACAGGTCCAATAACAGATCCTAACACGCCAACCATCCCTCAATCTCTGGCAGTAGAAACTGTCGCCCGTTGGAGTGGACTCTTTTTACGTGCTAGTGTTCTTGATGACAAAGCTGCTTTTGATTACGTTTATTCCACTGGTGATGCACTAGATCCAAATGTGAGCGTGCTTAGCTAAGCTAATGACCCTGGAATTTCACCTGCGGTGGTGACAGTATTTTTATCGCCGCAAAATGGTCTTTCTGTAGATAGCCTGCTGGTGTGCGTAGAACCAATGACTTTTGACAAAGTGCGCTTAATTCAATGGCTGGGCGAATTAGAACCGGAACTATTGCAGCAAGCACAAAACATTTTGCGTCGATACCTGAGCCTGAACGCGGGATAATAGAATTCTGCGCTACTTCCCTAAATTATGACTATTATCGTCTTCGGCAGCATCAACATAGACTTGGTAGCAACAACACCCCGCTTACCAGTTGCAGGAGAAACGCTGCTGGGACGCGATTTTTTCAAAGCACCAGGCGGTAAAGGTGCAAATCAAGCAGTAGCATCAGCGCGGCTGGGAATTCCAACGTACATGGTAGGGCGTGTAGGCACAGATAGTTTTGGTACAGAACTCGTCAACTCTCTGCAAGCATCTGGTGTGCAAACTGACAATGTGTTTGTAGATGAAACTGTGAGTTCTGGTGTTGCCATGATCACTGTAGATGTTAGGGGTGAAAATCAAATTCTTGTCATTCCTGGTGCAAATGGGCGCGTCAATCACGAAGATGTGGAACGATTGTCGCGTTTGTTACCAGAAGCAACTGCACTACTTTTACAATTTGAAATCCCTATGCCTGCTGTTGTTGCCGCTGCCAAAGCCGCACGAGAAGCGGGAGTCAGAGTCATTCTCGACCCAGCACCTGTACAGTCTGATGTACCAGATGAACTTTACCCATTAATAGATATTATCACACCGAATGAAGTGGAAGCAGCGCAACTGGTGGGTTTTCCAGTAGATGGAGAAGAGTCGGCAAAAAAGGCAGTTGCAGTGTTACAGCAACGGGGTGTAAAAAATGCGATCGCTAAACTGGGAGCAAAAGGTGTTTTTTGTGCCACTCAAGAGGAAAGCTTTTTTATACCTAGTTTTCCAGTTCATACTGTTGACACAACTGCTGCAGGAGATGCATTTAATGGTGGTTTAGCGGCGGCGCTTCATGAGGGACTCTCTTTGCCTCAGGCAGTGGTTTGGGGTGCAGCAGCGGGTGCTTTGGCTGCAACGAAACCAGGGGCGCAACCTTCGCTTCCGCATAGAGTGACTTTTGATAAGTTTCTCAAAGAAAGGGAAGTTACTCCCTTCCCGCTAGAAGATTACCTATAATCTAGGTCAAGGTATTACATGAGGTGACCAAGGGGTTCCTGGAGGAAACCCCCGCTTGCGTGTACGGGCGATCGCGTCCCGCACCGCCCCTTGGGCTTAGCGCTGCTGCTTTGGTGCAGATCGCTCAAACGTTCTCTTCTTCTAAACTCTTTTTTATATGCTCATACAAAATTCGACTTTCTTCATTCTCAGAAATACTTACGCAGCGAATTAAATTTGCAGTGCATTCAGCCGCAAGAAACGCCAGCCGAACACCGTACGGAATATCTTCTATGAAATCTTGTAACTCGTAATTCTCACAAAATTCACCTTCGGTTTCTTCAATTTTTCCTTCATCGTTGACTTCTTGATTTTTTACGATAGAACACATGAGAATTTTAAATTTCACTCCGATTTCTTCTATGGCGTTATAAAGTGAAATCTTTTTTTCAAGAGCGTAAGCACAAGCACGTAATAATTTACAAAAATCTTCGTGATTGCCTGCTTCAAAAAAAGTTTCTTTGTCAAATTCTGGTTCAACAATCATCTTTAATTCTCTAACTCATTCTAGAAAGAACGCTACGTCTCTCGCTCCAAATATCAAACCTCTAATCGCATCCTTTTTCAATTAGTTCCACGACTTCTTATTTTTTTTGGCAAGAAGCTACGTGTATCTTTTACTTGGTGCAAGATGTGAGTTGACCTACATTATAGGTAATCTTCTAGCGGGAAGGGAGTAGCCTGTAGAAACGCTTCAAGCGGCGCGTCTCTACAACTACCAACTATTTACCTATATCTTCGTTCCACAGTTCCGGCTTTTCTTCAATAAACTCGCTCATCATCTGTTCGCATTCATCAAGATTGAGATCAACAACTTCCACACCGTGGGATACCATAAATTCTTTGGCACCGGGAAACGTTCTTGATTCTCCAGCTATAACTTTTTTAATCCCAAATTGTACCACTGCCCCAGCGCACAGATAACACGGCATTAAGGTTGAATAGAGTGTTGTACCTTTATAGCTGCCGATTCTACCAGCGTTGCGAAGGCAATCGATTTCCGCATGGGTGACTGGATCTCCGTCTTGCACACGCTTGTTGTGTCCTTTGCCGATAATCTTGCCATCCTTGACGAGAACGGAACCAATGGGAATTCCACCTTCTTGTCTGCCTTGTTTTGCTTGTGCGATCGCAGCTTGCATAAATTCATCCATTTTTTAAATCTCCATGTCTAAACAACTTGTCTTATTGGATCACGATGGTGGTGTAGATGATTATCTAGCAACTATGCTGCTGATGACTATGGATCACATACAGCCGCTAGGTATCGTCGTCACTCCAGCGGATTGCTATGCCGAACCAGCCGTAAGCGCTACACGTAAAATTTTGGATTTAATGGAATGTTCTCATATTCCCGTTGCCCAAAGCACCGTACGCGGTATCAATCCCTTCCCGCGCCTTTACCGTCGCGATTCATTTGTTGTTGACCATCTTCCTATTCTCAATCAAAGCGAAACAATTCGCACATCTTTAGTTGCCGAACCAGGTCAAGATTTCATGATACAAGTGTTACGTGAGGCACCAGAACCTGTAACGTTGATGGTAACTGGTCCGTTGACCACGGTAGCAACTGCACTCGAAAAAGCACCAGACATTGAAGCGAAAATTCAAAGGATTGTCTGGATGGGGGGTGCGTTGAATGTTGCTGGCAATGTGGACAAAAATTTGGAACCAGGACAAGATGGTTCCGCAGAATGGAATGTTTATTGGGACCCTATTTCCGCTGCACAGGTGTGGCAAACCCAGATTGAAATTATCATGTGTCCTTTGGATTTAACCAACAATGTGCCTGTGACATCTGACATTGTGTACAAAGTGGGAAAACAACGCCACTATCCCTTATCTGATTTAGCGGGACAATGTCAAGCGCTGGTTATTCCCCAAGATTATTATTTTTGGGATGTGCTAGCAACGGCTTATCTTGCTCATCCAGAATTTTATCAACTGCGGGAGTGGGAAACAGAAATTATCACTACTGGTCTGAGTCAGGGGCGTACCAAAATAGTGTCTGGAGGGCGTAAGATTTCTGCGATGGATACGGTAGATAAAAAAGCTTTCTACGCTTATATTTTGCAGCAGTGGGCACGGTGAATTTTAGATTTTAACCGCACCCTCGATGCAGAGAAACGCAGATAATTGTCTGTTACATCTGCGTCCATCCTCGTCGAGGGTGCGGTTGCAATTCATGATTATTACAAACATTGAAACAAAATCAGCTACCGTTTGTTTTGGCGATAAACTCGATGTAATTACTTATAATAATAGTAAAAACAGGTTTTTTTGCTTTAACAGTGTATATTGCAATGATTTTCAACTGGTGCGTCTAAAATTGCATATTTTATAGCAAAAAGATGAAAGAGAATAAAATTTTTCTACTGATTTTATTTTTTTGTTGCTTTCTATCTTTTGACCAGTTACCAGTGTAAAAGATAGGAGAGGCAAAATGAACAAATCTCTTTTAATTGGTGTAACACTCCGAAATCGATACAAAATTTTTCAGTATCTGGGAGGTGGCGGTTTTGGCGATACTTACTTGGCTAACGATTTAGATTTACCAGGGCAACCCCTGTGTGTTGTCAAACACCTCAAACTAAAAAACCCAAATCCTGATTTTTTGACTCTTGCGAAAAAGCTATTTGACAGGGAAGCACAAATTTTATACCAGCTTGGTAAGCAACATCCCCAGATTCCCCAGCTATTTGCCCATTTTCCAGAAAACGGAGAATTTTATTTAGTTCAAGAATACGTTGATGGGCATGATTTGATAAAAGCAAAAGAAATTATTCCTGGTTCGCCCAAGAGTGAGAGTGAAGTCTTAAGGCTTGTCAAGGAAATTCTAGAAGTTTTGGCGTTTGTTCATCAACAAGGTATTATCCACCGGGATATCAAGCCACAGAATTTAATGCGGCGTAAAGATGGGAAAATTGTACTGATTGACTTTGGGGCGGTAAAAGAAATCAGTGCTTTGAAAGTCAACGCTCAAGGTGAAAGCAGCCTAACAGTTGCAATTGGCACTCGGGGTTATATGCCTAGTGAACAACAGGCTTTTCGTCCTCAGTTCAGTAGTGATATCTATGCGGTGGGAGTTCTTGCTTTTCAGGCGTTGACTGGATTACAACCTCAACAGCTACCGCGAGATGCCAACAATGGTGAATTGTATTGCGCTTTGCTTGCCGACAGGATCAATATTAGCCCCCAGGGTGCAGAAATTTTAGATACGATGGTGCGCTATGACTATCGTCAGCGTTACCAAAATGGTACCGTTGCGTTGCAAGCCTTGCAGCGATATCTGGATCTCTATGAGGCTCCAACTCTCCAGCCAACGCCGAGAATTGTTCAAGCTTCACAAGCAGCTCCTCTCGTTTGTTCGCAAAATTCGCAGTCAGTGAGTGAAACCTCTATTTTCCAAAGAATTTTGCAATTCTTTCGGCAGTTGTTTGGTGAAAGTACGCCTGATAATCCTCAAGCATCAAGTATTATTGCTCCCCAACCAGCTTCTACTTCTGGCAGTTTTGAACAACCAGAAGGACAAGTAAGCTTGCAATCTGCCTTTTATGTAGAACGTCCACCCACTGAGGCTGATTGTTACGAAACGATTTTACAACCAGGAGCGCTGATCCGGATTAAAGCTCCCCGGCAGATGGGTAAGACTTCACTTTTGACACGTGTTCTTCATCATGGGACGCAACATGGCTGTCAAACAGCATACTTGAACTTTCAATCAGCAGATGCAGAGTTTTTTACCAATCTGGATAAGTTCTTGCAGTGGTTTTGTGGCAGCATTGCTCAGGAGTTGAATCTCAAGGATAAGCTCACTGAATATTGGCAAGGTGTTTTGGGTAGTAAGGATAAGTGTACAAACTACTTTCAAAGATACTTGCTGTCAGAAATTCATAGCCCAATCGTTTTGGGTTTGGATGAAGTTGACCAAGTTTTTCAATATCCGCAAGTTGCATCAGAATTTTTCGCCTTACTAAGAGCTTGGCATGAAACTTCTAAGAATAAAGAAATTTGGAAAAAACTGCGATTGGTGATTGTGCATTCCAAAGAAGTTTATATTCCTTTGAATATTAATCAGTCACCGTTTAATGTGGGATTGCCAATTGAGTTACCAGAGTTCAATGAGTCACAAGTGCGGAATTTGGTGCAACGACACCATTTGAATTGGACTGAGGAGGAATTTCAGCAATTCATGGCAATGGTGGGGGGACATCCCTATCTAGTCAGGAAAGCACTTCATGAAATTGCTCGTGGCAGAATTAGCTTGTCGCAATTCTTACAAATTGCGCCGACAGAAGAAGGTTTTTATAGTGACCATCTGCGTAGGCATTTGAGGAATTTACAGGAAGATAGCAAGTTAGTTGCTGCTATCAAACAAGTCGTTGCTGTGACTCACCCAGTACGGATAGAAACAGGTTTGGCATTTAAGTTACGCAGTATGGGGTTAGTGAAGTTTCAAGGTAATGATGTCACGCCTTTATGTGATTTATATCGGTTATATTTTCGGGATAATTTGGGGGTGAATTAGATTATTTTTTCTTGTTTTATCCATTTAGGACTTACGCAGAAGAGATCCCCCAACCCCCTTCAAAAGGGGGCTTTTAAGATTTTTCTCATTCCCAGTCTCTGGCTGGCAATTTCTCGTTCCCAGTCTCTGGCTGGCACTATCAGGCAATACGGTTCAGTTAAGGTTAATGTGTAAAAAATCACGTGTGTAGAGACGCGCCATGGCGCGTCTCTACATTGTGTTCCTAATAAGGGTTGTGGTCTTATCTGAACCGTATTTTCTCGTTCCCAGTCTCTGGCTGGCACTATCAGGAGGCAGAGCCTCCTGTAGCGGCAGAGCCGCTTTGTCTGTATTTCCTGCTTAGACCACCGAAACAAGGAATCCCCTAAGTGCATAATTTGATGAGTCTGACCCCTATAAAAAAGAAGATATTGTTGGTTAGCTCTTAGAGGATGTTTGGAAAGTGTCGTCTTGTACCAAAATTTATCAATGATCCCCCTAAATCCCCCTAAAAAAGGGGGACTTTTACCCTCTTTTTAAGGGGGGCTAGGGGTCCCCTCTGGGGTTGGGGGGCAAAGGGGGGATCAAGTAAAATATTTGATACTTCTCAAACATCCTCTTAATCGCAAACTTCCGTTCAGTAAACAGGTATAATTTAACGCACAGAATCAGACTTTAGTCAATGCGTAATATCATGTCCGGTTGAATAATTATCATTAAATATCGCGCAAAGGCGCAAAGGCGCAAAGAAAGACGCAAATTTTTTTGATAACTAATTAAGCGGACTTGATATAAGTCCTAAAGATAATCAGTATTTAACTAATCTATAGAGAAAATTTAAAAAGACATCCAAATGACTCAACAATTTCACAGATTATACAAATATCAAGTTGGGGGCAGTCTACCAATTGATGCTCCCACTTATGTTCAGCGACAGGCAGATTTTGAACTCTACACAGCTTTGAAGGCAGGGGAATTCTGCTATGTCCTCAACTCCCGGCAAATGGGCAAATCTAGCCTGAAGATACGAACGATGCGAAGGTTGCAGGCAGAGGATTTTGCCTGTGTTGATATTGATATTACAAGCATTGGCACTGCGGATATCACTTCCGAACAATGGTATGCCGGGATAATCAATGCTATTATCAATAGTCTGGAACTGTATGAAAACTTTGATTTAAATACTTGGTGGTCAACAGAAGGTTTCCTGTCTCCAGTGAACCGATTAAGCAAGTTTATTGAAACTGTTTTATTGCAGTTAGTTTCTCAAAAAATTGTAATTTTTGTAGATGAAATCGACAGTGTTTTGAGTCTGAAATTTGAGAGAGATGATTTTTTCGCTCTCATTCGTGAATGCTATAACAATCGGGCGACAAAACCAGATTATCAACGACTGACTTTTGCGCTGCTTGGGGTAGCGTCTCCTTCTGATTTAATTCAAGATAAACGACGCACACCTTTTAATATTGGTAGAGCGATTCAACTAACTGGTTTTCAGTTACGAGAAGCTAAACCGTTAGCGGGTGGTTTGGCGGTGAAAACTAACAATCCAATGGCGGTAATCGCAGCAGTTTTGAATTGGACAGAAGGGCAACCTTTTCTGACTCAAAAACTTTGCCAGATGATTCTTGATGCTGATGCTGCTATTCCAGAGGATAGGGTTGCTGAGTGGGTAGAGAAGTTGGTGCAAACTAGAGTCATTTCTAATTGGGAATCTCAGGATGAACCAGAGCATTTAAAGACGATTCGTGACCGGATTTTACGAGGAGGCGGACAGAGGACAGGTAGGTTGTTGGGACTGTATCAACAAATTCTACAACACGAAGAAATTGCAGACGATAATAGTTTAGAACAAACCCAATTGCGGCTTTCAGGATTGGTGGTAAAGGGTGAAGGCAAGCTGAGAGTTTATAACCGCATTTATGCTGCTGTTTTTAACAAAACTTGGCTGGAACAAGCACTGGCAGACTTGCGTCCTTATGCACAAGCATTTAGAGCTTGGGTAGATTCGCGTTATCAGGATGAGTCGCGTTTGTTGCGGGGTCAAGCGTTGCAGGATGCCTTAGCATGGACGGCTGGGAAAAGTTTGAGCAATGAGGATTATGAGTTTTTATCTGCTAGTCAAAAATTAGATAAAAGAGAAATTGAAATTGCTTTAGAAGTTAAAGAAGAAGAAGGACGGATATTAGCACAAGCGAATGAGACTTTAACCAAAGCACAACAAAAAGCCAAGCGGCAGATTCGCATTGGCGGTACGATATTAGTGTTATCCTTAATTGGGGCAGTCATCGCTGGAATATTTGCAACTGATGCGCTTAAACAAGCGCAAGAGGCACAGGAAACCACAAAGTTAGAAAGAGCAGGGGTTGCAGCTTTAGATCAGTTTGAGAAACAACATCAAGAAATAGAAGCATTACTAGCGGCGATGGATGCTGGACAAAAGTTGAAAGAACTGGTGAAGGATGGACAACCTTTAGAAAGATATCCTACTGGTAGCCCCATCCTCGCTTTACAAACAATTGTTGACAACATCCACGAACGGGCGCAACTCAAAGGGCATCAGAACTGGGTCAGAAGTGCAGCATTTAGCCCGGATGGTCAACGCATTGTGACAGCATCTTTTGACCGCA